>JAAERO010000259.1 GCA_024230315.1 Hyphomicrobium sp. | reverse complement strand
GGCGTCACAACGACGGCCTCGATGTCGGCGCGAAAGCTCTCCCACCTAACAAGCTTGTCGATCGCCTCAAGCCGATCACCCCTCTTCGACAGCAGCTCAAGCCGCCTGTCGGAATCGAAAAACCCAATCTGCGCCATCGTGCCCCGCCCGAATCAATCTGTCAGGCATCAGACTCGCATAAATTGGAGTATGGGTTATTTTTCGAGGCGCCCTCTACACTTTTGATTTAGAGCAAGATTCACTTATCTGTTGGAGACGTCCCGGGCTTGGCGAGCGATTCCATCAAGAACGATCTTGCTCTAAGAGGACGCATGTCAACGAGCGAGTTTCACGGTCCCCGCCTCTACGTGGAGGCAACGCTGGCTGAGTGTTCATCAATCGCCTGCACTGTTGAGCAGGCGAATTATCTGCTCAACGTTATGAGGCTCGGATCTGAGGACGAAATCCTCGTCTTTAATGGGCGCGACGGCGAATGGCGTGCTCGGCTGGCCGATGTTGGCAAACGCCGCTGCGCATTGGAATGTCTTGAGAAGACGCGCGCGCAGAAGGACGGTCCTGATATCCATTACCTGTTTGCGCCGTTGAAGCGGGCGCGGCTCGACTACATGGTGCAGAAGGCGACAGAGATGGGCGTGGCGCGGCTGCAGCCCGTCTTGACCCGCCGCACGATGACCGCACGGGTAAATGTTGCGCGCATGCGGGCCAACGCCATCGAGGCGGCCGAGCAGTGCAGAATTCTGTGGGTGCCGGAAGTCGTGGAACCAGCGCAACTTGATGCCATGCTCAACTCTTGGGATTCAGCGCGGCGCCTTGTCTATTGTGACGAGTCGGCACAGGTGGCGAACCCAATCACCGCGCTTACGAGTATCACGCGTGGGCCGCTCTCCGTCCTGATTGGCCCCGAAGGCGGGTTTGATCCCAGCGAACGTGCAATGCTGCATAAGCAGGCGTTTACGCTGCCGATCTCGCTCGGGCCACGCATCATGCGGGCGGACACCGCGGCGGTGGCGGCTCTGGCACTCGTCAACGCAGTTCTGGGCGATTGGCGTTAGCTGGTGACCCAAAGCGAATGCCCGCCGAGCCGCTGTGATGAATGGGACGTCGTACACGCGCCTGCATTCGGCTGTGCGAACAAAGGTGCAAGCTCTTGGATTGGCCCGCTCGATTGTTCCTGCGCCGGTCGCCGCGACGGCGACGCTTACTTGTTGTCCAGGTTGTCGAGCGCGCCGTCGAATGCCTTGCCGCAGGCTGAGTCGGGATCGAAATCTGGTGGCCGGCGCTAGCCTATGGTTAGAATTCGTTACTGCTATAGTGGCCTTTTTTATGTTGGGGCGAGCCCTTGTTGCTTCATCAATGCGAGGCAAATCATAAAACACGCTGCGGCACGGCAGACTGGCATGTTTGTGACCATACCGGGCTGGTGGCTTGGACGACGTGTCGTCGGCCGCGGCTCCGAATGGTAGGATCTAGGCTTGTTCTCCCTTTCGCTGGGCGTCATAAACACCAAATCTCCAGGCACCACTTTCCAGGCCAATGCGAAAGGCTGTGAATGTCGACACGTGAAGAAGGCGCGCCAAGCCTCATCGTGCGCTCGCGGGACGATCTCGTGGCCTGGCTTGCCGAAGGCTGCAAGCCAAAGGAGAGCTGGCGGGTTGGCACCGAACACGAGAAATTTGTGTTCCACACGGGCACGTTGACCCCCGTGCCCTACGAAGGCGAACGTAGCATCCGTGCATTGATGGATGCGCTGGTTGACCGTTTCGGGTGGGAACCGATTCGCGAGGGTGATCGGATCATTGCTCTAAAGCGGCCCGACGGCGTGCATGGGGGGACTATAAGTCTGGAGCCGGGTGGGCAATTCGAGCTATCGGGCGCCCCGCTGCGGACGCTGCACGAAACATGTCGGGAGGCCGGGGAGCACTTCCACGAGATCCTCAGCGTTGGCGAGGCGCTGAGGATCGGGTTTCTGGGGCTTGGTTTTTCGCCCAAGTGGACGCTCGCAGAAACGCCGCGCATGCCCAAGGATCGCTACGCGATTATGACCCGTTTCATGCCTGAGGTGGGAACGCGCGGTCTCGACATGATGTATCGGACCGCCACTATTCAAGTGAACGTCGACTTTTCCGATGAATACGACATGGTCAAAAAACTGCGCGTTTCTCTTGCTTTGCAGCCGATCGTGACGGCGCTGTTTGCCTCCTCGCCATTCACCGAAGGACGGCCCAACGGCTGCAAATCGTTGCGTAGCGAGATCTGGCGCGACACGGATCGGGAACGCACGGGCATGCTGCCGTTCGCCTTCGAACCGGGCATGGGTTTTGAGCGTTACACGGACTATGCGCTCAACGTCCCCATGTATTTCGTCTATCGTGCCGGCCGCTACATCGACGTTGCCGGCGCCTCCTTTAAAGACTTTCTGGCCGGGCGGTTGGCGAACCTTCCCGGAGAGAGGCCGACGCTCGATGATTGGTCGGACCATCTTACGACGCTCTTTCCCGAAGTGCGCTTGAAGCGCTTTTTAGAGATGCGTGGCGCCGATGGTGGGCCCTGGCAGCGGGTCTGCGCCCTTCCCGCGCTGTGGGTTGGGTTGCTCTATGAAGAGGACGCGCTTGATGCGGCGTGGACGCTCGTCAAAGACTGGACAGCTGAGGAACGCGAAACGTTGCGAGGGGAGGTGCCGCGAGCAGCACTTGCCACTCGTTTTCGCGAGTCGACCGTGCAGGATATTGCGCGAGAGGTGTTGCAAATCGCGCGCAAGGGCTTGCGGTACCGTCGCCAGATTAACGCCGCCGGCGACGACGAAACGGTGCATCTCGACGTCCTTGAAGAGGTCGTAGAGAGTGGCAAGACACTTGCCGATGAGCTGCTGGAGCGCTTCGAAGGCCCATGGCGCAGGAATATCGACCACGTCTTCGAAGAGTGTGCGCTGTTGAGCCTTTGAGCCTGATCGGCTCACGCGGACGTACTGAGCACTTCCAAGTGAAATGCAATTCAGTCTCTACACTTATGATTTAGAGCGAGATTTACCTTTTTGCCGGGGATCTCCCGGGCCTGACGCGCGCTTCCCTCAAGATCGTCCTTGCTCTAGCGCAGCGGTTCAGGTTGTGTTCATTCTGTGGCAGGCTAACTGGCCTTGCAGGGGGTGGTGGGGCCTATCTTGTTTGACGTACCTTACAAACGAACGCACACCTCCGCGTGCGCCTACAGGCGACAGGAGATTGGTCAGGTGGTTGATAGCAGAATGACTTGGATACTGGTGAGGGCCGCGGGTTGTGCCGTGCTATTGGCTGGCGCTGGGCTGCTTGGAACGGAGCCTGCTTCGGCTGCCAACTGCGGTGCCCAATGTAAGCAGGCGTTCAACCAATGTAGAATTTCGACCAAAGGCTCGCCATCTTGCGACAAGCAGTTCACCAAGTGCATGCAGTGTTGCATTAAAGGGAACTGACTATGAGCGCGTAGTCACTCCTGGCTAGTTCTGCGTTTTCAAGAATGCGATGAGGTTCTTGAGATCGCTTTCGTTCCTCACTCCGCCGAAAGCCATGACGCCTTTGGGAATGAACGTGTCGGGCGATTCTAGGTAGGCTGATAAGTTCTGTTCGTTCCACACCAGCCCCTTTGCCGCTGCTTCCTTCATCGCCTTGGAGTAATTGAATCCGGAAACGGAGGCCGCTTTGCGGCTTAAGATACCGTTGAGTTCAGGCCCCGCCTTGTTTCGGGCGCCCGGGTCTACCGCGTGACATGCGCGGCATTGATTGAAGACCAACGCGCCCTGGCTTGCATCTTGCGCCCACGCAGGCGCGACGCCAGCGATCACGGCGATCGAGATCGCGAGACGTAGCGACCGTTTCATGCTTTCGCTCCTCTCCTTGCGGCGCCAACGATCAAGCCGGCACGGAGTCTTGACGTTCAAATGTGTCGGATAGGCGGTGCGCCGGCGAATTTGATTAGCGGACGGCGACAGCCTTGGGTCCTTTACCGGGCGAAGGTTCGGCGAGCGTCTGAGGGGAGTTGAACGCCTTGTCCCAATAGGGATCGGGTCCGTAGAGCTCTACCAAGAACTCGATGAACACGTTGACTCGTGCGGGCATGAAATCGCGAGAAGGGTAAACCGCATAGACTGCAAGGTTTGAGGACCCGCGATACTGTGGCATCACGACCTTTAGAACGCCACTCTTGATCACTTCGCCTACCTCCCACGTTGAGCGCAGGCCAAGGCCCAGACCTGAGATCAGCGCCTCACGAATGACCTCACCTGAGTTTGAGCGAATGTTGCCGTTCATGCGGACGTGGCGGCTGCCCTCGGGGCCTTCAATCCGCCAGACATCCTGCGCACCGGCCGAAATGCAATTGTGCGAATCGAGATCGGCTATCTTTTCGGGCGTGCCAAATTTCTCTAAATAGGACGGCGCGGCGCATAGCATCCGGTTGTCGGGCGCAAGTTTACGCGCAACAAGAGAAGAATCCTCAAGTTCGCCAATGCGTATGGCGACGTCGAAACCCTCGCGGATGATGTCGACGAAATCATCGGTGAGGTTGAATTCGAGCTCGATGTCGGGATAGCGGGCAAAAAATCTGTCGAGGTAAGGCGCAACGTGCAACCGGGTGAACGCGGCCGGCGCTGTGATCTTCAACTGGCCACGGTGCTTGGTATTGCGTCGACTAACAAAGTCCTCCGCCTCCTCGCAAAGGCTCAGGATGTCGATGACCCGTTTGAAATAGCCAGCGCCCGTCTCGGTCAGCGTCAAGTGACGTGTCGTGCGCTGGAAAAGGCGCGTGCCAATTCGCTCTTCAAGCTGGCTGATACGTTTCGAGACGACAGCAGGTGAAAGTCCCATCTCACGGCCGGCAGCGGACATATTGCCGGTGCGCGCGACGCGTGCGAAGATATCTAGATCGCTAATGGCGGTCACTTGAATTCCTGTAGATAACTGAGGCTCTTACCGAGAGCCGAGCGCTTCTAAATAATCCTATGAACTGCATTTGTTGCTGATTATATGACTTCAGGGGAGCCCTAGAATACCTATACTCTTGTCCTATTGTGGTGGCGGTGTCTGCGGGAATCCTTGCCGAAATTCCAATATGCTTATTGAACAATATGTCGGTGATGGCGTCGAGCGGGAGATGTGGGGATGACGCTTACAAATTTGCCAGAACCTGACCAAGAAGTGGTTGCACGCTCAAGCACGATTATCAAGGATCTTGAACAGCTCGTCGCCCGCGACGCCGTGATCTCGGATGAGGAAGGCCGGCGTGCATTCGAGGCCGACGCACTCACTGCGTATCGGCAGATGCCGCTCGCCGTGGTGTTGCCGCAAACCACTGAGGAGGTATCCAAGGTTCTCAGGTATTGCCAGCAGAACCGTATCAAGGTTGTGCCGCGTGGTGCTGGTACATCGCTCTGTGGCGGTGCGCTGCCCGCCGCCGATGCCATCGTTGTCGGCGTTTCCAAAATGAACCGTATTCTCGGCGTGGACTACGAGAACCGCGCTATTCGCGTGCAGACTGGGATCACCAATCTGGCAATTTCGGAGGCGGTTGGCGCGCAAGGATTCTTTTATGCGCCCGACCCGTCGAGCCAGCTTGCGTGCACTCTGGCGGGCAACATTGCGATGAACTCGGGAGGTGCCCACTGCCTAAAGTATGGCGTCACCACCAACAACGTTCTGGGCGTTCAGATCGTGATGATGGATGGTGAGATCGTCGAACTCGGCGGTCCTCATCTCGATGCCGAAGGCTACGATCTACTAGCGCTCGTCATTGGGTCGGAAGGCCAGTTCGGGATCGTTACGGAAGCGACAGTACGGATTCTACGCAAAGCAGAAATGGCGCGCCCAATTCTGTTGGGCTTTGACAACTGCGAAGCCGCCGGCCTGTGCGTCGCCGCTATCATCGGCTCCGGCATCATGCCTGTCGCAATTGAGTTCATGGACAAGCCGGCCATTGAGGTTTCGGAGGCTTTCGCTAAGGCGGGGTATCCCCGTGACGTCGAAGCGTTGCTTATCGTGGAAGTGGAAGGCTCCGAGGATGAAATTTCGCGGTTGCTGAGCTATATTGTCGAGATCGTCATGCCGTTTGACCCCAAAGCGGTCGAACCAAGCACTTCGCCGGAGCAGAGCGAGCGCATCTGGAAAGGGCGCAAGTCAGCGTTTGGCGCCTTTGGCAGGATCTCCGACTACTACTGTATGGACGGCACCATTCCGCTGGCGCGGCTGGCCGAAGTTCTGCCCAAAATTTCGCAGATTTGCGCGAACAAGGGTCTGAAAGTCGCCAACGTCTTCCATGCCGGCGACGGCAACCTGCATCCGCTTATCCTTTATGATGCCAACAACGAGGACGAGGCACAGAGGGCGGAACTTGCAGGCGCAGAGATCTTGAAGTTGTGTGTGGCCGTGGGTGGCTGCCTCTCCGGTGAGCACGGCATTGGTATCGAGAAGCGCGACCTCATGGGTGTGCAATTTTCCGAAGCCGATCTCAACGTGCAGATGCGCATTAGGAGCGTATTTGATCCGGATTGGCTCTTGAACCCCGGCAAGGTATTCCCGCTCGAGATGAGCGAGAAGGCAGGCGCGGCCGGAAGCCGCCTGAGGAGATTCCCGTTTGAGCGAATTGCTTAGGCCCGCGGCCGATTGGGAGCTGCAGCAAATGATCTCGGGTTGCGCCGAGAGGGGGCTTCCAATCGAAGTGGTCGGCTCCGGTTCCAAGCGGGCCATTGGCCGTCCCATGGAAAGTGCCGTGACGCTGACAACGACCTCTCTTCGTGGCATTGCGCTTTATGAGCCAAGCGAGCTCGTCATGTCGGCGGGAGCGGGCACGCCGCTGTCGGCCGTAGAGGTGGAACTCGCCGGACGCGGGCAGATGCTGGCATTTGAGCCAATCGATCTGGGTCCGGCATCCGGCGGCCCACAGGGCGCACAAACAATCGGTGCCGTGTTTGCAACCAATCTGTCCGGAGCCCGGCGTATTCAGTCCGGCGCGGCGCGTGATCACCTCTTGGGCATCAAGGGCGTCAACGGCCGGGCGGAGCTGTTCCAGGTTGGCGGCCGGGTTATGAAAAACGTGGCAGGCTACGATGTGTCGCGCGGCTTGACCGGCAGCTGGGGCACACTGGCAGTGCTGACCCAAGTGACGTTCAAAGTGCTCCCTTGGCCAGAGGCGTCGGTAACGATCGTATTTCTCGGACTGCCAGACGATATCGCGATCGAGCTACTTTGCCTTGCCATGGGTCAGCCATTCGAGGTGTCGGGCGCGGTTCACCTGCAGGCCGCAGTGGCTGAGCGTCTTGATCATCCCGGGCTTAAATCCCGGGGCAAGTCGGTGACCGCGCTGAGGCTAGAGAACTTTGCTAACTCCGTTGCCACCCGCAAGCAAAGATTGAAAGAGGGACTGAGAGTCTACGGCAACGCATTGGAGCTCGATAACAGGGAGTCTATAGAGTTCTGGAGCGAGCTGCGCCGCTTGTCTGTGATGCCTTATGGCCCCTCGTTGTTGTGGCGCATTTCAACCAAGCCGACGACGGCTCCAAAGCTCGTGGCGGGGGTTAAACGTTACATGCCGGTTAAGGCCTTCTACGACTGGTCAGGTGGTCTCATATGGCTCGAAGTGCCGGCCACGGACGACGCTGGCACTGCGGAGATCCGACGTGTCGTGGCCATCCACGGCGGACATGCGACGCTGATCCGCGCCGAGCCGGCCGTGCGCGCTTCTGTCGAGGTCTTCCAACCGCTTGGTCCGGCAGTTGAACGCTTGACGCGCGGCCTGAAGGAAGCCTTCGATCCAGCTGGCATTCTCAATCCCGGCCGCATGTACGCCAACATTTGAGGCAGCTGTCGCTAATGCAAACGCACTTCACGTCCGAGCAGCTTGAGAACCCGCGCATCGCCGAAGCCGAAAGTATCCTGCGTAGCTGCGTTCACTGCGGACTGTGCACGGCTGTATGCCCCACCTACGTGCTGCTCGGCGACGAGCGGGATAGCCCCAGAGGCCGCATCTACCTAATCAAGGGCATGCTTGAAGGGTCGCGCCCGGCAAGTGAAATAGTTCGCACGCATGTCGACCGCTGTCTGTCCTGCCTGTCCTGCCTGACGACTTGCCCAAGTGGCGTCGATTATATGCATCTTATCGATATGGCGCGCGGCTACATCGAGCAGACGGGTCAGCGCGGATTTAAGGAGCGGTTCGTTCGGGGCCTGCTTGCGCGAATGCTCCCGCACCCAGGCTTGTTTCGACTTGCCATCAAGGTGGCTCCGCTCGGGCGTCCCTGGGTCGACACATTGCGCCGCTTTGGCATGAAAGAGCTGGCAGCGATGATGGAGCTGGCGCCCAACGTGTTGCCGCCATCGGCGAAATTCGAGGGGGCGGGGACGGCCGTGACGGACGAGGAGCGTCGCGCCCGCGTTATTTTGCTGACGGGGTGTGCGCAACAAGTGCTGCGTCCGAGCATCAACGATTCCACGATTCGGTTGCTGGCTCGGCGCGGCGTTGATGTTGTCGTGGCCGCAGGAGCTGGTTGCTGTGGTGCGCTGACCTATCACCTGGGCAAAGAAGCGGCGGCCATCGCATACGCCAAACGCAATGTCGATGCTTGGTCGAAGGAGTTGGCCAAGGCGCCGGTCGACGCGATCATCGTCAATGCCTCGGGGTGCGGCACGACGGTGAAGGACTATGGCGATCTGTTGAAGGGCGATCCGCAATACGCAGCGCGTGCGGCGCGGCTGTCGGAGCTTGCCGTTGATATTTGCGAGTTCTTGACTCAGTACGATCTGGGGCCGCCGAAACGCTATTCCTCGCTGCGCGTCGCTTATCACCCGGCATGCTCCCTGCAACACGGCCAGGGTATTTTGGAGGAGCCGAAATCTTTGCTTATCAAAGGGGGTTTCAGCGTCGTCGATATTGCCGAGGCACACATCTGTTGCGGATCGGCGGGGACCTACAACATTCTGCAGTCGGAAATGGCCAGCGCCTTGCGCGATCGCAAAGTGGCCAACATCAAGGCCGTGAAGCCCGATCTCGTAACAACGGGCAACATCGGCTGCATTACACAGCTTGAAGGCAAGCTAGACGTTCCGATCGTGCACACGATTGAGCTTCTCGATTGGGCCTACGGTGGCCCCGTTCCGCGCGGGCTGGAGCCTCTGGCCAGGTTCGTGACCGACGTGCCGGAGCCAAAGCTCGGGGTCGAGGACTACATTCACGCCTAACGGTGTCCGCCATCTAAAATCGGCACGATGAGCATGCAGCTTTCCAACACCGATTGGCGCGATATTCGCGGCCCATTCGACATCATCGGCGATGTGCACGGCTGTGCCGACGAGCTGATCGAGCTTTTCGGACGTCTGGGGTACACGGCGAGCCTTGAGGACAATGGCGCGCGCGTGCGCACTGGCACACCGCCAGGCCGCCGAGCCTTCTTTGTTGGCGATCTCGTCGATCGTGGCCCGCGTTCGCTTGATGTTGTACGCATCGTCATGCACATGGTCGCGAAAGGGCACGCCTTCGTTGTTGTTGGCAATCACGATAACAGGTTCATGCGCTTGCTTCAGGGCCGCGACGTGAAGCTCACGCACGGCCTTGGCGAAACCGTCAACGATTTTTCGAGGGCGTCTGAGGATTTTCGTGGGCGCACGCGCAGCTTTTTCGGAGCGCTTCCAAGCCACGCTTGGCTCGATGGGGGCCAGCTCGCCGTCGCCCACGCCGGTGTTCGCGAGGACATGCTAGGCCGCAGCTCTGACGCTGTTTACAAATTCGGGCTTTATGGCGAGACGTCCGGCCAGCTCGACGAAAATGGGCTTCCCAAACGCTTCAATTGGTCGGCGCATTATGCCGGCAAAACGTGCGTCGTGTACGGTCATACCCCGGTGGCCGAGCCGGAGTGGCTCAACAATACGCTTTGCATCGACACCGGCTGTGTCTACGGCGGCATGTTGACCGCGCTGCGCTGGCCGGAAAGAGAGATCGTCTCCGTGCTGGCGCAGGCGACGTATTCACAGCGCAAGCGCCCCTTTGGGCTGCCGCCGGTACGCCCAGAGCGTGCCCCGTGAGAGCGGATTTGCTCCGCGCAGACAATCCGCTATAAGGTCTGACCGAATGCGCACGCGCCCATAGTGGCGCTTAAAGTCAGCTTTCATCCCATGGCAAAGACCAACAAAGACGCGCGGCCCAAGGCACGCCTGCCCAAAGGCCTTCGTGACATTGAAGCGGCTGAGTTGCGCGCGCAGAACGCCATGCTGGACAAGATCCGTGGCGTCTATGAGCGCTACGGCTTCGAGCCGCTGGAGACGCCTGCGTTTGAATATACCGATGCGCTGGGCAAGTTCCTGCCCGACCGGGATCGGCCCAACGAGGGCGTGTTCTCGCTGCAAGATGAAGATGAGCAGTGGCTCTCGCTGCGCTACGACTTGACGGCGCCGCTGGCGCGCTACGTGGCGCAGAACTTCCAAACGCTCACCAAACCGTTTCGCCGCTATGCGGTGGGGCGCGTTTGGCGCAACGAGAAGCCGGGGCCGGGCCGCTTTCGTGAGTTCATGCAGTTCGATGCCGACACCGTGGGTACCGACAGCGTCGCGGCGGACGCGGAGATGTGCATTCTCGCCGCTGACACGATGGAAGCGTTGGGTTTTGAGCGCGGCGAGTATGTGATCAAGGTCAGCAACCGAAATGTCTTGGACGGAACGCTGGAGGTCATCGGCGTCACCGACAGGCGCCAACAGTTGGCTGTGCTCCGGGCAATGGACAAATTGGACCGGCTAGGGATTGAGGGTGTTCGCGAACTGCTTGGACCAGGTCGCCGGGACGAGAGCGGCGATTTCACGCGAGGGGCCGGTCTAACTTCGGAACAGGTTACCATTGTCTTGCATCAACTAGAGGCCGCGTACGACGAGAAAACCACCTTTGACAACAAGGTGCAGGAAAACCTTAGCAGCTCAAGGCTACGAAATGAGGGCCTTTCCGAACTTGTCGAGATGAGAAGGATTTACACGTCAGCCGGATATGACGACGGTCAGATCCTGATCAACTTCGGCGTCGTCCGCGGCCTTGAGTATTACACCGGCCCTGTCTTCGAGGCCGATATAACCTTAGATGTGAAGGACGAGAAGGGACGCCCCGTCCGCTTCGGTTCGGTCGGGGGTGGCGGCCGCTACGACGATCTTGTCGCGCGCTTCACGGGCCAAAAGGTTCCCGCAACGGGCTTCTCCCTTGGCGTTTCGCGCCTGCAGGCTGCACTCACCGCGCTGGGGCGCACCGGCTCCGCTGCGGTTGGCCCCGTCATCGTCACCGTCATGGAGAAAGAGCATATCGCCGATTACCAGAAGCTCGTACAAACTCTCCGCTCCAGCGGCATTCGCGCCGAGCTCTACCTGGGCAACCCGAAGAAGTTCGGCAAACAACTCGAGTACGCCGATAAGCGCGGCAGCCCGTGTGTCGTCATCCAGGGTTCGGACGAACGCGAAAAAGGCGAGGTCACGCTCAAGGACCTGATCGAGGGCGCCAAGGCCGCGGCCGCCATCAAGGACAACAAAGAGTGGAAGGAGACCCGTCCCGCGCAGGTCTCCGTCAAAGAATCCGATCTCGTCTCAGAGGTCCGCAAGATCCTGGCGCGCCATAAGAGCTGAAGCCAACCGATTGAACTGTGCTGGGCAATGGCCCACATTTGCATTCAAGGCACAGTGGAGGCGCTCAAATGGCAGACCCGTTCGGCATGGCGACCCAGCTCGCAGGCAACGCGGTCCGCTTTGGTTGGTACTCGGGCGTCAACTGGCTGTTTGCCCACCAGGCGCGGCGTCTTGGCAACCGTCCGCGCTACGCGCCCAAGCGTCCGGTTCCCCGCGATGGGGAACTGATGGCCGACCTTCGCGCGCTGTTTGTGCGTGACGCTGCCGCCGTTCGCGACGGCCTCTACCCGCCAGCCGAACCGGTTGGGACGATCGCTCAGCACATGCGCCAGTTGCGCGCCATGTTCGCCGACCTGCCCGAGACAATTAGGCGCCGCGAGGCTGATGATGTGCAGAGTGCTACAGTGCTCCCTGCCGCCGAAGAGCTGCCGGATTACTACGCGCAGGATTTCCACTTCCAGACCGGCGGATATTTGAGCGACGACTCCGCCCAACTCTACGACGTGCAAGTCGAGACGCTGTTTTATGGTGCAGCCGGTGTCATGCGTCGCGCCGCGTTGAAACCGATTGCGGAATTCATGCACGGGCGAGACCAGCGCAACACCGCGCTCCTCGATGTTGCTTGCGGGACGGGGCGCTTTTTGCGTGAGGTGCGGCTCGCTTATCCTGCTCTGCGCGCTAAGGGTCTCGACCTGTCGCAAGCGTATCTAAATGAGGCTCGGCGCCATTTAAGCGGTCTGCGCCCCGTCGAATTCATCGCTGGCAACGCCGAGAAGATTCCACTTGCCGACGAGAGTATCGACATCGCCACCTCGATTTTCCTCTACCACGAACTGCCCGGCGAGGTGCGCCGCCGCGTGAGCGCGGAAATCGCACGTGTCCTCAAACCGGGGGGTCTCTTCGTCTTCATCGACAGTTTGCAGATGAGTGACCGGCCCGGTTGGGATGGGCTGCTGGAGGCCTTTCCCGTGCGCTTTCACGAACCCTACTTTGCGCACTATGCCACCGACGATCTCGATGGCATGTTCACGCACGCGGGTCTGGCGCCATTAGAGACATCGAACGCGTTTCTGTCGAAGGTGATGGCGCGGCGCAAGTGCTGAGTGATGGTTTAACGTGAGAACAGCGATCTCAGGAGCATGGCCGCTGTCAAACCAAGCTCACCATGAGATAGCTTGGCCCTGATCCTCACCCGCCGCACTGCGCGCGATGGCGCAAGAGGTGGTCAGCGAGCACCAGTGCCATCATCGCCTCGCCGATGGGGACCGCGCGAATACCGACGCATGGGTCGTGCCGGCCCTTGGTGATGAGGTCGATTTCATGCCCCTCCTGATCGATTGTCTTACGCGGAACAAGGATGGAGGAGGTGGGTTTCACGGTGAAGCGGCAGACAATGGGTTGACCGCTCGAAATGCCGCCGAGAATTCCGCCGGCATGATTGGTCATGAAACGGGCCTCGCCGTCGGATCCGATTCGGATTTCGTCGGCGTTTTCTTCACCGGTGAGTTCTGCTGCGCCCATGCCAGCACCGATCTCCACGCCTTTCACCGCATTGATGCTCATAATTGCGGAGGCGAGATCCTGGTCCAGTTTTGCGTATATCGGGGCTCCAAGGCCTGCGGGAACGCCCTCGGCGACCACTTCGATGACCGCGCCGATGGAGGAACCGGCTTTTCGCACCTCATCAAGATACTCAGCCCAATGTACCGCCGTTGCGGGATCGGGACAGAAGAGCTGGTTGGAATCGACCGAATCCCAATCCCACAGCGAACGATCGACGGCCCGATTACCGATCTGCACGAGCGCGCCGCGGATAGTGATGCCGTCGAGTACCTTGCGCGCGATCGCACCAGCGGCAACGCGCATCGCAGTCTCACGCGCAGACGAGCGCCCGCCACCGCGAAAGTCGCGGATTTTGTACTTCTTCCAGTATGTGTAGTCCGCGTGGCCCGGGCGGAACTTGTCCTTGATGTCTGAGTAGTCCTTTGCGCGCTGGTCGACATTCTTGATGACAAGCGAGATGGGTGTGCCCGTCGTCACTTGCTGGCCGGCCTCGTTGGTGAACACCCCTGAGAGAATCTCCACAGCGTCGGGTTCTTGGCGCTGGGTGGTGAAACGCGACTGGCCAGTGCGGCGCTTCTCCAAATACCTTTGGATATCTATGGCTTCCAACGGCACGCCGGGAGGACACCCGTCGACCACACAACCGATCGCAGGTCCGTGGCTCTCTCCCCACGTCGTTACTCGGAATAAGTGCCCGAAAGTGTTGTGAGACATTGTGTTTAGGGTTCCGGCGAGAGTGATTCGCTAAGTGGTTGGCGAATGCTAGCACCCCCGCGATCAGGTTGCAGCCAACAGGCCAGTCATAGGAGTGCGCGCGCACCCTCGCAAGGGGCCCACCTGGCAAATCGCGTGACAACGCCGTGCGACGCAGTTTATGTGATTTGTCATGTGCTGCGTCGTGACGTGCGACATGTCTTTAGGAGACACTAAACGCGGCGGCTCAATCGCATACGCGATGCGATGCCTCCGTGCATGACCGCCACTGGGCGGGGAACCACCGGTCTCCATCAGGCAAAGCCTGTGGGACCATCGGTTTTGGGACTACCGTATTCCTTGCGTAAGCCAAACGTCGCGTTTCGCAAGCGTTGTTGCGTTTGTGGGGCTGGCCGCTTGCTGCGAGCCCGATCTATCGGGACGCTCCTTACAGGTCTGAGCAACCTGCGCCGAGCGACCACGACATGAAGCGGGGGAAGAGCCGGAGCAAGCCGCTGCTTCGGCTCTTCTCTTCGGCAGTTCCTCAGATCCACTCAGAAGTACCGCGCCGTAGGATCAGCACGCGATCTTGCGGCATGTCCAGAAGCGGCACGGTCGCAACGTCAAGGTCCAGAATGTGGCCGCGCAGCGTCCGGTTGACACCGCCGTGCGAGACGACAACGCAATCACGTTCGATCCCTTCCAGCCATGCGCGCGTGCGCGTCATGAGGTCCTCGTAGCTCTCACCGCCTTTTGGCCGCCAGTGAAAAGGATCTCGCATACGCGCTGCGAGGCCATCCGCGTCGACCGCCGGCAGGTCGGAGGCGAGCGTCCCTTGCCAAGAGCCGTAGTGGGCTTCCATGAGGCGGTCTTCGATTTTGAAATCACCAGGAGCCAGCCCCAAGGCATCGCGCACAATCTCCATCGTTTCGCGCGCGCGTGCTAGAGGGCTTGCAAGAAAATCGGCTTGCGCCAGGTCAGGCAGGAAGCGGCGCAATGCTTCGCCGTTACGCCGGGCTTGGCCGCGGCCCGTGTCGTTCATGGGCACATCGGCCTGGCCCTGATAGCGCGCGTCAGCGTTCCATTGCGTCTCGCCATGGCGGATGAAGTAAAGTGTTACGCCCGCACGCATCGCGTCAGACCCGCTTGGGTCGCATTACCCGCTCTCGCCCTTCGTCACGGAGATGTCAGGGGCATCCTCGTTCTTCATGCCCTGCACATGGTAGCCGGCATCGACGTGGTGTACTTCGCCGGTCACGCCGCGCGACAGGTCCGATAGCAAATAAACGCCAGCGGCGCCCACCTCATCGATCGTCACCGTCCGGCGCAGCGGCGAATTGTACTCGTTCCACTTAAGAATATAGCGGAAGTCGGAAATGCCGGACGCCGCGAGTGTTTTGATGGGACCGGCCGAAACGGCGTTTACGCGAATGCCACCTTTGCCGAGGTCGGCGGCGAGGTAACGCACGCTTGCCTCCAGTGCCGCCTTGGCGACCCCCATCACATTGTAATGCGGCATCACCTTCTCTGCGCCGTAGTATGTAAGCGTAAGAATGGAACCACCTGCAGACATCAACTTCTCTGCACGCGCGGCAAGTGCGGTGAAAGAATAACAAGAGATAAGCAGTGTTTGAGTGAAGTTTTGCTCACTGGTGTCGACGTAGCGTCCGTCGAGTTCGGCCTTGTCGGAGAATGCTATGGCGTGCACCAGAAAGTCGAGCTTGCCCCACGTGCGCCCAAGTTCGGCGAACAAGCCATCAACTGAGGCTGTATCTGTGACGTCGCACGGCAGCACAAGCTGAGAGCCGAGTTCGGCGGCCAATGGCTCCACGCGTTTCTTCAGGGCATCACCCTGGTAGGTGAGGGCGATCTCGGCGCCTTGTGCGGCCGCGGCCTTGGCGATGCCCCAGGCAATAGACCTATTGTTGGCCACGCCCATGATGAGGCCCTTCTTGCCAGCCATCAGGTTGCCCTTTGCAACTCCTGTGCTCGGGCCCGGTTCCATCATGAGTGTTGCACCCCTTAGAGTCCCTATTCGGCGCGCATCCTACACAAATGCACCTTGGGGTCCAGATTTAGGGGCAGGGTAGGGCGGCCCGTGGCAAGCGGTTGCGTCAAATCGGGCGAAACGCGCGCCTAGCTGTCGAGCTGCCAGCGGCCGCTGGGAAGCCGGCAGGCGATGCCCTCGGTCTTTTTGGTGCGCTTGCCGTTGGTCAGTAAAATCTCGACGTGGCGACAAACTTGGCCCAAACCGTCCCTAAAGGAAGCAGTTGGATGCACCGTTGCCGACAAACCTCCGTGCCAGCGGCGCCATACGTACGTCGAGCCATCGCCGATCTCCGAAAGGGCATATTGAAAGCGCTCTAAAAGGGCGATCTTGTCACTTTCGTCCAGCTTGCGGGGCGCATGCACGATCCGTTTGGTTGTCTCGCACCCTCCCGTTAGCTCAGCGGGTTGGCGTTCATCTGCGCGGGCACAGCCCGAACTCAGAAAAACGAGAGCAACGAATGCGAAGGCCGTGAGGGAAGCGGCGGCCAGGGTCACTAGTGACGAATGCGAACTCATGACGCTTTACTCGACGATTGATGATGCTACGAACCGCGACGGGCGGCGTGATATGCTGTCGAGTATGATCTTTTATAGTTAAAAGGTGCTGAACATCTGTGCCACGCCTTTAGCGCCGCTGCTTCGGTTAACGAGGAGTTGACTGTTGAACGACGACACGAGCACTAAGTCCAAGTCTGGTGAGAATAAGGGCAACGCGCCCGGCAACTTCGCCGCCGCGGCCGAGCCGTTTTCATTGTTCAAAGACTGGCTAGAGGAAGCGGAGCGGCAAGAGCCCGTAAATCCGACGGCGATGGCATTGGCAACTGTGGATTCCTCCGGCCTGCCCAACGTGCGCACGGTCCTATTGAAAGGGCTCGATGCTCCAGGTCCTCCCGACCGTGGCTTTGTCTTCTATACAAATTACGAAAGCGCCAAAGGCAAAGAGCTTCTCGCGAGTTCAAATGCCGCGTTCGTGTTCTATTGGAGAAGCCTCAACCGGCAGGTGCGCGCGCGGGGGTCCGTTTCGGAGGTGACGCTACAGGAAGCCGACGCCTATTTCGCCACCCGGCCTCGTGGCGCGCAGATCGCTGCTTGGGCCTCGCAGCAATCGCGGCCCCTGGAGAGCATGTTCGCGCTCGAAAAAGCGGTTGGCGTACACACCGCCAAGTTCCTTGTTGGCAAGGTTCCTCGTCCACCGCACTGGTCGGGCTTCAGGATCACTCCGGTGGAGATCGAGTTCTGGCACGAACGGGCATTCCGGCTTCACGAGCGTGTCGTCTTTCGACGGCAAGCACCGGGCGATGATTGGGTCAAGACGCGCCTCTACCCCTGAGGCGACGGGCCCAGCGTCGCGGCTTTACTTGACCTGGTGCCTACGCACGGGCAAACCCAAACGCTGGGGATCGCGCCCCTTGCCGTAGGAACGAGCCGGCGTGAATTGGCGCCGCTTGTGATTGTTTAGGCCATGCCGAATACGACCAACGTTGAACGAAAGACATTGATACTGACCGGCGCCTCGCGTGGCATTGGGCACGCGACGGTGAAACGCTTTGCCTCCGCCGGCTGGCGCGTCCTCACGTGCTCGCGTCATGGGTTCCCCCGGAATTGTCCCTGGGATATGGGGCCTGAGGATCACATTCAGGTCGACCTTTCCGATCCTAGCGACACAGCGCGTGCCGTCGCGGCGATGAAGGTGCGACTGAAGGACCAGGGATCGCGTCTCAATGCGCTCGTCAACAATGCCGGCATCTCGCCCAAGGGGGGGGGAGGGGCCCCGGTTCGGCGCCATCGAGACCACACTTGAAGATTGGCAGCATGTATTTCAGGTGAACTTCTTTGCCCAAATCATTTTGGCGCGCGGATTAGTCGAGGAGTTAGAGCGTGCAAAAGGCGCCGTCGTTAACGTGACCTCGATTGCCGGTAGCCGCGTGCATCCCTTTGCGGGGGCGGCTTATGCCACCTCTAAAGCGGCGCTGATGGGGCTGACACGCGAGATGGCGGCTGATTTCGTTTCGCGGGGCGTTCGCATCAATACAATTTCCCCCGGTGAGATCGATACCACGATCCTGTCTGCGGGTACTGGCAAGCTTGTCGATGAGCAGATTCCCATGCACCGGCTTGGTGAACCGGAGGAGGTGGCCAAAGCGATCTACTTCTTGTGCATCGAGCAATCGAGCTATGTGAACGGGGCGGAACTGCACATCAATGGCGGGCAACACGTTTAGGGACCGGGCCGATGCATCGAACACGCCGGGAATTTCTGGTCGATGCTGGTGCCGTTGCGACTCTGTCGACAGCGAGAGGAAGCGCACTAGCTGCGCCTGGCAAGGCCAAGCTTGAGCCGTGGCGTTACGGCAATGGCAGCTACGATCCTGACACTCAGCTCATGTTTCGCGGCAAGCCCCGCCCACACGTTCTATGGCACGGGCCCGATCCCTGATGCCCCGCGTATGCATTGACGCTTTCGTACCGCGCAAATCAAAAACAGGATCCGCGGCAAGCCCACAACATGGGCAGGTGCGGGCTGGACTGGCACCGCTTCGAAGCTAGGGAACTACGTCTACGTCGGCTTTGTTGGTGGCTACGTCTATTGCTTTGAAGCTTTCTCGGGGCGCCTTGTCTGGGCGCACCGGGGCGGCGGCATGTTCAAGGGCTCTCTGTGCATCTATGATAACAAGGTCTACATCGGAAACACCGACAATCTGTTGCGCTGCCTCGATGCCGCCACCGGTCGCCGAATTTGGGCGATTGATACCGGAAAGGATCTGGACTCCTCACCGTGCGTTCTCGATGGCAAGGTCACCTCTATATCCTCGACGCCGCTTCGGGAGACGAGATTTGGCGCCAAAGATTAGACGGGCGCGTGATCTCGTCGCCTTGCATCGTTGGTGGCTATCTCTGGATTGGCACGGCGACGGGGTGGTTCTACTGCTTCGGTCCCTAGTCGCTTTCACAAGACGCTGCCGATAGCGCGGCATAAATGTCCCTCGGCTTGTGTAAACGCCACCGCCTTGACGTCAAACGGGAAGCCCAAGCCGCCGCGACTTGAGCCTTTCTGCGGGTATCCCCTATTTTTGTTCCGATTCTCCGGTATTCTCAAGACCATCGTCCAGCCGATAACGCGGCGTCGGGAAACGGACGGGTGCGCAGAATGAAACTTATGATGACATCGCCCGCACGAACGCACATGCAGATCCAAGTCCGGGCATTGAGGTTCGTACGCGCATGAGACCCAATCGCCCATTGGGGCCGTCCATCTTTGTTCGTTGGATGAGCCGGATCGCTGTGTTTTCGGCGGTGCTTCTGATTACCGCGGCATTCTTGCACCGCATGTTTGGGTTGCCGACACCAGAAGCGCTCAATCTGGCCTATGTCGCCTTCGCCGGCGCGATTTTTTCGCTACTGCTCGCGCTGGCCGCCACGATCGGTATCTGGCGAACGGGACGGCCGGGTGTCTCGCGCGTCGTTTTTGGCACGCTCGTCGGCCTGGGGCTGCTGCTGTGGCCCATGATCTTTTTGCGGGACTTCGAACAACTCCCCAAGATCAATGATGTGACGACGGATACCGTCACGCCGCCGCCGTTTATTGAGTTGGCCAGGGCGCGCGGGCCGAGCGCCAACAGTACAGATTACCCTGGAGAGAGCTTTGCACTCAAACAGGCCGTGGCCTATCCCGACATAAGGCCGATCAAGATCAACCGTTCGAGCGAGGAAGCTTTTGAGCTGGCCACCGACGCCGTGCGCCGCCTGGAAATGAAAGTTGTGCGCCAAGAAGCACCGAACATGGAAACAGGTAAGCCCGGTGTCCTGGAGGTCGTCGACCGCACGATGATCCTTGGCTTCTATGACGATGTCGCTATTCGCGTCACGGGGGATGCAAACGATGCGCGCATCGACGTAAGATCGGCGTCCCGCTATGGCACGCACGACCTTGGACGCAACGCCGAACGCACACGACGTATCCTGAAAGAGATCATTACGCGTTTGGAATCGGTTGTGCCGACGCGGAAAGAGAAAGTCGCCGAGACAACGGCGAAGGAAAAACCTAAGGTGAAGAAAAGACGAGGGCGCAGTCGACGTTCGCGACGTCGTCGCAGACGATAAGGCCGCGTTCGACCAGGTGCTCGACGTGGGCGCGCAGCGAAAGTGTCGCTACTCCGACGATATCTTCGTCCAGATCGCGGTAGATTGCAGGCACCAACTTGCGGATAGTATTTTTTCCCTGCCGTACAGCATCAAGGATCGCTTGCTCGCGCCAGCGCCTATGCAACAGGTAGGCCCTCACCGTGCGACGCGGTGCGATGATCCGGCCGCCGTGTCCCGGCAAGAAAACGCTATCGTCTCGTTCAAGCAGCTTTTCTAGCGAGCGAAGGTAATCGGCCATGCGCCCTTCGGGCGGCGCGATGACGGAGGTGTTCCACGCCATCACGTGATCGCCGGAGAAGACGACGCCGTGGCCTGCCAGAGCAAAGCAAAGGTGATCAGGCGCGTGGCCCGGTGTGTGGAGGGCCGTAAGCTCCCAGTCCTCGCCCGCGATGCGATCGCCGTCGGCCAAGCCGACATCGGGGGTAAACGCGTGGTCTGTGAACTCCTCTGAGCCGGCATGATCGGCACTATCTGTACCGTCGGTGTCGGGTGTGCGGCCAAATGCAAATACCTTGGCACCTGTCTCTGCCTTTAGAGCCGCGACGCCTTCCACGTGATCTCGATGCGCGTGGGTGATGACGATGTGCGAGATGGGGCGGTCCTGTGCGGCCTTGAGGATTGCCTCTTTGTGTTCACGATCCTCGGGTCCCGGGTCTATGACCGCCAGCGACGCCGATCCGATGAGGTAGGTGTTCGTACCCTTGAAGGTGAGCTTGCTCGCGTTGTTGGCGACAAGGCGCACGACGCCAGGTGCCATGGGGCTGGGCATCCCATAGGCGAATTCCATCTCTGTCTTGAGGTTCAGATCGTCGCTCATTTCCGGGACATTATAGGGGCTTGCTCTACCTGCGGCGAGGGGAGACATCGGCCAATCGGCTAGAGCACGTTTGCCTATCTTAGAATCAGCGTGTGCGGCGCAAACGTGCTCTAAGCATTTGTTTTAGAGTATGATTCACGTTCTCGACGCTCGCGAGGCCGCTCGCATCTCAAACGATCAGGCTCTAGAGAGCTATCGCAGTGTCTTAGATTTGTGAGGCCCCTGGTGCTGTACCTGAGAGCTGCTTCATGGGTCAGGTATATCTTGCAATATATTGCACGGCCTCGACCCGGCAATGGGCAACACGGCGCTCCAAAGGCTGCTCGTCGGAGCTGAACATCACGCGGCAGGTCTGAAGAACCGGGGTCCCCACCTCGATGCCAAGGCGCGTGGCAACCTCACTATCCGCCGCGCCCACTTCCACTTTCTCCTTGCCGCCAAGCAAATGTATGCCGCACTGATCGGCAAGCGTTGAAATCCGATAGGATTTTGCTATGGATGTGAAATCGAAAGTGGGAAAACGGCCCGTGGGAAGCGAAATTTCCTCGTAGATGACCGGCCGGTCCCTATAGTTAAACGTTCGCTTGATCACCAATATGGCTTCGTTGGAGCGCAACCTGAGCTCTTGTTGCTCGACAGCGTTGGGCAAGGATTCAGAAATATCGATATAGCTGTTCTCGCCCGTGAGGGGCTCTCCTTGTTCGCTCAATAGGCTGTCGAACCTGGTGGCGACTTCGGCGCCGAGTGGCTCGCAGACGAGCGTCCCGCGTCCTGGCTGGCGCGTTACGAGCTTTTCCTTCGCCAAAACCTCAAGCGCCTTGCGCATCGTACCTATGCTAACGCCGAACTCGCGCGAGAGGTCGATCTCGTTGGGCAGGAGTCCGCCGGATTTGCGCTTGCCCGTTGCAATTTCCTGAGCAAGCGCGTCGCGCACCTGGAGATAGAGATGTCGCGTTGAGAACTTGGAAGCGTGACGCATAGACAGGCCTCACCCTGCGATTCCCTCAGCCGGCCGACAGAGGAGCATTGGTAGCCTCGCAAAGAAACATATTGTCCGCATACAAACAATCGGGTTTGTCGGGTGAAATTCGCAAATATGAGGTGAGCGCGGCGTCGTTGTTCAGGCCCAGCCGGGCGCATCCAGCGCCACAGATCAATTCTAAAACTCGTGAGCGTTTGTAGGAAGTTAGCCCCCAAGAGAACCGTCGAGTGGGATGGTTTGCACCGTACTGCACGCATGACATCGTCTGCCGGAGCGATATCTTGCAAGGTCAGGAGGCGCACATGGGTTGGGGGTTTCATGTACGCTGGGAGAGGCTGCGATGGCCCAATCAGGGATTTGGCAGGGAATTGGTCGGAGCGGGGAGATTCGAACTCCCGACCCCTTGCTCCCGAAGCAAGTGCGCTACCAGGCTGCGCTACGCTCCGCCCGACCGTCAGCCCGAAGGGACAGCGCCCGAACACGCCGCGTAGCGGATTGTGTTGGGCGAGGGCGGCTTTATAGCCCTCGAGGAGAGCGCCCGCAAGCGCGGTCGCGGCTGCGCGGCACCGGGGCCGGCAGGCGACTGAACGACCATTTTGGACGACATATTCGGGCACAATACTGCTGGGATTGCTCCCCGGAGTATGACCGACTATATGGGGGCGGGCCGCCCCGCCAGAGGGGCCATTGGGGCGTAGCCAAGTGGTAAGGCAGCGGACTTTGATTCCGCCATGCGGAGGTTCGAACCCTCCCGCCCCAGCCAATCGCTTCAGCGAGTTAACTGAGCCGCCTAAGTTCGACCGCAGCTTTTGCGGGAGTTTTGCGGGAGGCGCCGTGCAGCGCACCCCGCAGCACCACAAGCTCGGGCCGTCTCCGATCAGGATCACACACGCTGTTTGCAGCCTCAAAGAGTCTTGAGAGTTCGGCAACAGAGTAGTGCGTGGTGATCCGACCCGACCGATGTCCGAGCAGGTCCTGGCCATCCTCAAAGGTCACACCGGCTGCCCTCAAGCGACGGCCAAACGTGTGCTTGAGGTCGTGAACACGTACGTGAGGCAGCCCTGCCTTCTCACGAGCAGTGCGCCAACTCGTACTTAGCATGTATCGGACTGGATGACCTTTGAACGAGAAGACATGTGTCGAGTGCCTGCCGCGCTGTCCATTCACGACCGCGAGCGCGACTCGATTGAGTACAATGAGCCGCGCGTCGCCGTTCTTCACACGAGTTCCAGGAATTATGAAAATGGAAGTGGCGAGTGCCGGAATCTCGACCTCCCACTCCCAGCGAAGGTTGCAGATTTCCTGGTCTCTACAGCCCGTATTGACGGCGAATAGCGCCATGTCCGCAAGATAGGCGGGTAGTTCCCGGAACAGTCGTGTCTGCTCGTCCCAGCTCAGCGGATAAGGCTGGCGCTTCTCACTATTTGGCAGAAGCTTGATCTTGGGTGGCGTATGCAGCCACGTCAGACCTTGCTCATCCACCCACTTTGAAGCGGAAAGATTGAGGATCCGCCTGATGATTTGGAGTCCGTGGTTGACGGTGCCAACCGCGGTCCCAGAACGTTGCCGCTGCTCAATCCAATTCTGCAACGTCCCCCTGTGGATTTTGTCAAGCCGTACATGACCGATCCAGGGCATAAGTCCTTTAAGTCGGCTCACGTCGTCACCGATGCTGCGCTTATGCTGGTTCTCCTGCACAAACTTCGCCGCAGCCTGATCGAACGTATGCACAGGCCTGACGCCGTAGATCTGAGCTTGGCGGATCTCTTCCATCACTCGCGCGAGGTGTCTTTCGGCTTCTTCGAGGCAAGCTGTGTCAGTGCTTTGGCAAATTCGCCGCCCGAAGATGCGTTTGTCGATGTGCCAGATCCCGGCTCTTTGGACGAGGCCCTGTATTTGTTTGCGTCCCATGAGTGTTCTCCTTTCTGAGCGGGACGCCCGTTGCAGGACTTATAGTCCTCAAACCAGGCATCAAGTTCAAGGCGATCAAAGCCAATTCCCTGTGTGCCAATTGGCACTTCGGTCAAAAAGGGGCGCACCTCGGCATTAAATCGGTTGCGGTCCATGCCGAGATAGGCGGGCGCGTTGCGAAACCGAACGACGCGCGGCTGCAGCTCCGACGACTGTCGGGATATGTGGTTCATGATCCGCTCCTAGCCTCCAGGATCGTCACCAGGGGTGCGTGCCCAGCCTTTCGTTCCACAGAGATGAGACCCGCATCCTCAAGCCAGGCAAGCGCGCGATACTTGGCATTGCAATCCAGCCCGAAGCGCAGGCTTGTGATGTTGGATAGCGTGACTACACGTGAATTCTGCAATTCCCCAATGGCCCAGAGCGCAAGGCCGGCGTGTAAGGATTTGCCGGGAAGCTGTGCGGCCGTGATCCACCCCCAGTGAAGTGGTCCGACTCGAAGTATGGGTTTTAGCCCTGAGGAGGACTGATTATGCCAAAGAAGCACCACAAGCCTGAAGAGATTGTTTCCAAGCTGCGTCAGATTGACGTTTTACATTCGCAGGGC
>JAAERO010000258.1 GCA_024230315.1 Hyphomicrobium sp. | reverse complement strand
TCGAGACGACTGTTTTCGCTTTCACCCGCAAGGTGTGACAAGACTGCCCCCAAATCATAGCCCCAAACGACTGAACCATAACGGAATTACGCCACTAGCGCAGCAGATATCCGGCGTCTACCTGGGGAATGCGGGCTTAGAGTTTGATTAGCGTTTTTTTGGCATGTTGGAGGTGAGTTCGATCAGGTTCTTTTTGTATGAGGGTTATGAGTATGCGCGTTAAATGTGCGCTTGCCGCGATCTGCGTGGCGTTCGTGCTGAGCTTCGCTGGCCAGACGCCGGCCGAAGCCGGTGGCTGGCGGGGTTCGCCAGCAGTTCGGGGGTATTCCTATGACCCCTACGGCTACCGCTACATCCAGCGTGGCTACTATCCTTACTACAACTCGCGCTATTGGCGGCCGGCCTGGCAAATGCGCGGCTCCCGCGTCTATTACCAGCATCCGCCTTATTACCCCGCCTGGGGCTATCCAGTTGGCGGTTGCCGCAAGGCCTGCAAGAAGCGCCGCTATTATCGGCGTCATCGTCGCCACTGGTAAGATCGCTTTTGTGTGATCGTATTGGAGAGGCCGCGGTGTGCCACGCGGTAGGCTGCATCCTTGCGATCGTCGGTGGCCGCGATCAACGCTAAGCCTGAGATTTTCGCCGTCGCGCAGCTGCCAGGTGCAGTGCGACGGCTGCGGCGTTGGACACGTTGAGGCTTGTGATGGGCCCCGGCGTAGCGATGCGGCAGAGCCGGTCGCAAGTCGTACGGGTCAGCTCGCGCAAACCTTTACCTTCTGCGCCCAGGACCAGAGCGACGCGTCCTATGAGCGGCTCATCGTCAATCAATTCGCCGGTTTCATCGAGGCCCACGATCACGAAATTGAGGTCCTTCAATTCAACGAGCGCGCGCGAGAGGTTCTGCACGAGAACGACCGGGACGTGCTCAAGCGCACCAGAAGCAGACTTGGCAAGCGCGCCATCGAGCGGCGGGCTGTGGCGGCGGGTCATGATGAGACCTGCAGCGCCGAACACGGCGCCTGAACGCAGCACGGCGCCGACATTGTGCGGGTCGGTGACGTGATCGAGCACGATCAGGGGGCCATTGGTCTCGGCGTGCTGTGCGATCTCTTCAAGGCTGGGTTCATCGAGCGGCTGGGTCTCCAGCATTACGCCCTGGTGCACGGTGTCGGGGCCAAGGATGCGATCGAGCGCCCGTGGGAGGACACGCTCTGGGGCGACTTGGCGATCGGAAAGAACCTCACTCAGCCGGTTCTCCGCGTTCTCGGTCATGAGCAGCCGGTCGATCTTGCGGTCCGGGTTTATGAGTGCGGCCTCAACGGCGTGCACGCCAAAGAGCCGGACGATCCCGCCGTCGCGCTGGGGGTGCCCATTTCCTGACTTGGCTCGGTGTGGCTGACGTGAAGCGCCCATTACGAGGTGAGTCCTTTTATTCGCCCAAGGGCGAGCTTAGGATTGTCGTCGGCCGCTTCAACGGCCATCGAGAGTGCTCCGATAAACTGCGAGTTTGGTTGGAGCGCAATCTTTTGTTTGGCAGCGCAGGGAGGCAAGGATGTAGGAGCTCGATCCGACATGGGGGCGTGTGATGAGCGTATGGTGGCTGCTGGCCTGGCGCACCTTGGTTGGTGCTTTTTTACTCGGGGGCACCTCGAACAATGGCGCTTTTGGCTTTGTGGGTGCCGGCGGCGCGGCGTCAGGCGCGGTTGCGATGCTGGTCTGCCGCCTTCGCGGCGGCCCTTGCGTTGCCCTCAGGCCGTCTTGCAACGCCTTGGACGCAATTGGGG
>JAAERO010000257.1 GCA_024230315.1 Hyphomicrobium sp. | reverse complement strand
CAACCTGACAGCACCACACCAACCGCCGAAAACAAGAAGGCCCCTTTAGCTAAAGGGGCCTTCCTGCTTCAACCGCCCCTACATCAGCTGGCCTAATGTTACTCCGCCACGGTGGCCGGTTTTTACTCCGCCGTTGACAGACATCGACGTTACGGCGACGATGAAGAAGAAGCTTGATCTGGATTTCAGGTCCTACCGGATTCTTGGGGCCTGCAATCCGCGGCTAGCGCACCAGGCATTGAGCGCCGAGGATAAGATCGGAACCATGCTGCCGTGCAATGTCATCGTTCAGCAATCGGGTAACGATTTTGAAGTCGCCGCGGTCGATCCGATCGTATCAATGTCCGGAGTGGATAACCCCGCGCTCGGCCCCCTCGCCGGAGAGGTGCGCGAGAAGCTCCGTCGTGTAATCGAAGCCCTATGAACTCCTTTGCGCGGCTCACTGGCGATAAAGCCCGTGACATCAGGCGATCGCTTCAAGGCCCTTGTGCTTGACTAAAGACAGCAGCTTTGCCGATGGCCCTGATGGCTTCTTTTCCCCGCGCTCCCACTGAGAGACCAGCGTGGATCTCACATTCAGGTAGTGTGCGAACACGTCCTGGCTGAGATTGTTCGCTGTGCGAATGCTCTTGATCTGCCTGGGGCTCAATTTCTCAACCTTCGTCAGGCACATCGCATCGAAATCGCGCATGGTTTTCTTGTCAATGCCGCCGATTTCGTGAAGATCGACTGCCGCCCGATGCACCACACCGGAGATCTTACTTTTGTACTTCTTAGCCATCGCAGACCACCTCTCTCCATTTGTTGGTCTCTAGGGCAACATGGACAAGCTCTTCCTCTAGTGACAGAGCCGCAGCGGCAAGCATCTTTAGCTGGCTTTCTTCGTCCCGCTGGATGTTGCCGCGATCCTTCTTCGCAAAGCCGTGGATAAACACAGCACGCTTCCCGCGTCGATAAGCGATCAGAAGCCGCTGCGACGACCTTGGCCCGCGCGCGCCACGCGTTGCTTGATCACACCATCTCCAAGATCTGCGTCTATTAGACCATCCTCGGCACGCTGGACGGCCTCACAAAGCTTGCCATCAGCGATATTCTGACTGCGCGCGAAGCGTCCAAAATCCTTCGTTACAAAGATCCGCACCGCGCCCCTCTCGTCTAACACTAGGTGTTATATAGCACTGAGTGCTAGGAATTCAAGGGGTGCCGCTTTTCGCGTCCCCGTCCTCCCGCAGTAATAATTGCAGCCGCCGTCGCGTGCCCTTCCCCTTGGCACAGTAGCCATCGAAAGGCGTTGGTCTTAGCGGGCTGGCGTCTTTCTTTTTGGCTCCATCGTTCTGGCTCGCGGACCGATGGGCCATCGATATTGCCCTGCCCCATCCATAAGGATTTCTTATCTCACCGATTAGAAAAAACGATTTTCCCAAATAGTACATACATTCTACAAAGCTACCTGGTGAGGAAAAACTGAGATTTGGATGAAACCTTGCGGGCATGAGCACGACGTTGACCTCGAGATTGCGAGCTACCTGCCAGCTGAGATCTACCTCATCCAGCTTCCA
Organism: Hyphomicrobium sp.; assembly: GCA_024230315.1. Taxonomy (GTDB): domain Bacteria; phylum Pseudomonadota; class Alphaproteobacteria; order Rhizobiales; family Hyphomicrobiaceae; genus Hyphomicrobium_A. Next base: position 1,727 of record JAAERO010000257.1, on the reverse strand, counting down.
ACCAAGACCCCGTAATACAGACCGTGCGTGAGGGAGAAGACGCGTGCAAAGTACCCCCGTTCCTGTAACCGAAGCCACGGCGCTGGCTTCGACAAATTCGACCAGCTCCAGCATTCCCCCCAAGTTTGGCCAGAGTCCCACCACCCCGGCTGGCTCTCGTCCTGGCGACATGTCTGCGCAATGTCAGGTTCGCACCCTCATGACAGGTGAAGACCTTTTCCGAGAGGGCGACCCGAGAACCCACGTCTACAGAGTCGAGACCGGGATGATTTGCATCTATGAGCCGCGATGGAATGGGCATCGTGCGGCGATCAGATTTGCCGTTCCCGGCGACCTTGTGGGTCTGGGCTTCCTTCAACACCACGCCTGCACGGCGCGCGCGATGGTTGAGGCCCGTGTCACGTGCCTGCCTCACACATCTATGGAGTCCCTTGTCGCAGGCAATCCCAAAGCAGAGGCCGAGCTGAAGCAGGCTCTTGAAAGAGAATTCGAGCTGCGCAAAAATTCCTTGGTCGAATTTGGTCGCCGCAATCCGGTTGAGCGCGTGGCCGCCTTTTTGGTCGCCTTGTCTCAGATTAACAAGCGCGAAGGTCGCGATGCGAACGTCATCGACGTCTCCTGGCAGTGCGGAATAGTTGCAGACCAGCTGGAGCTTAGTCTGGATGTTTTGGCCCGTATACTTGTGGAGTTCGAAAAGCGTGGGCTGGTCGAGACGTGTCCACCCCGAGGCCTCCGTCTCAAAGACCTGGTCACACTTGAAGGGCTCGCAGGCGAACCGGGCACATCGCTGCTCCTCCGCGACATCTGTAACTGCCGCAAGCGCTGCAGCTGCACCCTGACACAAGGCCAGACTCTCCTCGGCAAGAGTGGCGAAGCACCCAATATCTACGTCGTCGAGAGTGGCGTTCTCCTTGTGGAGGGGCCAGCCTCTCCGTCATCGGCACACCAGCCACGCATTTTGAGCATCGGCGATGTTTTTAGCCTCGATGAAGGTGGAAGCCATATCGCGCGCTGCGAAGCCTTAACTGATGCGGTCGTCATCTGCGTCGACGGGATCTCGGCCGAGTGCCTTGCGGAGCGAGATGAAGCCGCGGCGCGTGTGCCGTTTGTCTTAGCGAGCGATTGGGAGCGAGGGCACCCCGCGTACTCAGGTTAGGAGTGGCGTCATGTCCCTATTAGCAATGTCGCGGCCCCGCGCATGGATGACTGCCGTTGTCGGCGCGATTTTGACCGTAGCCTGCGCAACAACCGCCGCAGCCAAAGGGCCCGAACCCTACCGGGTCATAGCGACTTACAAGATCACTCTCAACAGCTTTGAGATCGGTACCCTTCGTTACGAGTCGAGTGTGGGGTTTAATGGGTACGTGGTCGAAAGCGAGGTGGAGCTTTCCGCGCTGTTCGGGGCTGTTTCCTGGAAGAGCGCAACGCGTAGCTCCGGCACCATCCATGGTGCGCAGCCAAAGCCGGCCAATTACACGTTCGACTTTAAGGGCTCGGCCGGTGTGGGCGCGGTCAACATCGGATTTGGTGAGGCCGGGGTATCGTCTCTCTCTGTCCTACCCGCAAGGTCGCTCGCCGCCGACACGTTGTGTAGACGGCGGCGGCAATACTGGGCCAGTGGAGCGGCGGCTTATTGCAGCTGCGTGGCGGTTTAAAAGCCGGCCACTGGCTAGGCTGATCTTTTCCGAATCGGGAGGGGTTAGCGGGGATGTATACCGTGGAGACGT
>JAAERO010000256.1 GCA_024230315.1 Hyphomicrobium sp. | reverse complement strand
CCGGGACGCATCGGATTTTGCTTCACCCGTTGGGTGCACCATTATGACCCCGCATCTATTCGCCTAAGATGCTGATGATAATATCTGAATCGGTAAGTTGGGCCTCTCTCTAACCGACTTATCTGGGCAATGCGGGCTAATGCCAAATTACACTCCTGAGCGGCGTGTTGCCACCCGTCCTGCGAGGCTTACGATTTCCGCAGTGTTCGGCTCGGCGGCGACCTCGGCCCGGACGGCCCCGAGGCTTTGCAGGCTCCGCGCCACTGCGCGTGAAAGGCATAAGTAAGTGAGGCGGAGAGCACTGTCCTTTAGGCCAACGGCCGCCACCAGCTCAGCAAAGACGGCTGCTGTCCGCGGCGACATCAAGACCACGGCGTCGAGCACGCCCTTTGCGATCATCTGCGCTGTCTGTGCGGTGAGCGTTTTGGACGTATGGGCCCGGTACACGATTACTTTTCGGACCGCGATCCCCTCGCCTTCCAGTGCTGCTGCCAGGTCGAAAGCTAAGGATTCGCCGGCCAAATGCACCACCGGCTCCGAAGCTGGCTCAATCTCGCCAGCGATGAGGGGCACGAGATCGCGCGCGGTACCGGCCCCCTCGATAATGCGGGCGAAGCCCAATTTGCGAGCAAGCTCCGCTGTGCTCGGCCCGACCGCGAAAATGGGGAGCTTCAGCGCTGTGTGCCTCGCAGGGCTGTCCGTGAGCGCATGGAGCGCATTGCGGCTTGTCGCGACGACGGCCTGCGCGCCGTGAACCGCCTCGGCATCGATCAGTATCGGCTCAATCTGCAATAGTGGTTCGATGGTCACCGCGTGGCCTTGAGCTTCGAGCTGCGCCTTTAGCTCAGAGGCGTCGGATTCGGGCCGTGTTACGAGAATATGCATCAGGTCAGCGCACGGAAAAAATCGGGGCCAGCACGATCCAGCAGCTCCGCCGCCGCCTCCTGGCCCAAACGCAGTGCCGCCTCTGGCGGACCGGAGCGCTCGGTGGCGTGGCTTTGCACGCCGTCAGGCGTCAGGATCTCGCCGCGAAAACGAAGCGATCCACCAATAAGCTCAGCCAAGCCGGCGATCGGCGTGCGGCAGGAGCCGTCGAGCTTGGCGAGAAATGCGCGCTCCGTGGCAATACAAAGTGCCGTATCGGCATCGTTGAGTGGTGTGATCAGACGCGCGGTCTTCTCGTCGTCGCAGCGAACCTCGATGCAGATTGCCCCTTGCGCCACAGCGGGCAGCATCACCTCCGGGCTCATCGCTTCCTTGATATGCTGGCTGAGGTGCAGACGGTTGAGCCCCGCACACGCAAGAAACGTCGCTTCCGCCACACCCTCTTCGAGCTTTCTCAACCGCGTCTCGACGTTGCCGCGAAAGGGCACCACCTGAAGGTCGGGGCGCTGGCGCAGCACCTGCGCTTGCCGGCGCAACGATGACGTCCCGACGATGGCGCCGGCGGGCACATCGTTAAGTGAGCCATATCTCACGCTAATGAAGGCATCGCGCGGATCTTCGCGTTTCGGCGTTGCGCCAATGGCCAGACCCGCTGGCAGCACAGTCGGCATATCTTTCGTAGAATGAACGGCCAGATCGATGCCTCCGGCCAGAAGCGCCTCCTCGATTTCTTTGGTAAAGAGGCCCTTTACGCCCTCCTCAAGAAGTGGCCGGTCGAGGATCTTGTCGCCCGTCGTTTTGATGATGTGCAGCTCGCAATCATCCTCAGCGAGACGATGCGCTTCAGCGATACGGCGGCGAACCTCGCGCGCCTGGGCCAGCGCCAGGGGCGAGCCGCGGGTACCGATGCGGATCTTCGCTGCTTGCAAGTTGTTCTCTCCAGGTGCTAGGCGACAGGCCTTAATGTGGCGCCATTAATGCCTGCGCCGCGCTGGGAAGGCAAACGCGTGTACGCTGAAACAATTCATGAATAGCACCCACGAAAATCGCGCTGAAAGTAGCCTTGTGCTCGGGCTGGAAACGAGCTGCGACGAGACGGCCGCCGCCGTCGTTGTGCGCGGGCGCGATGGCCAGGGCCGCATCCTCTCCAATGTTGTGCGTTCGCAATGGGAACGCCACCGCCCCTATGGCGGTGTGGTGCCGGAAATAGCCGCGCGCGCGCACGTAGAATGCCTCGATCTCTTGACGGCTGAGGCCATGCGCGAGGCGGGAGTGGACTTTTCCGATCTAGATGCCGTTGCGGCGACCGCCGGGCCGGGTCTGATCGGCGGTCTCATCGTTGGTCTTGTCACGGCGAAGGCGATCGCACTTGCCCATCGCCTGCCCTTCATCGCCGTTCATCACCTTGAGGCCCACGCGCTTACTGTCGGGCTCACTGAGGAGCTCCGACCGCCGTATCTTCTATTGCTGGTCTCAGGCGGTCACACGCAGCTCTTGATCGTGCGCGGCGTTGGGCACTACGAGCGCCTAGGCACCACCATTGACGATGCGCTGGGCGAAGCCTTTGACAAGACCGCCAAGCTGCTTGGCCTCGGCTTTCCCGGTGGACCTGCTGTCGAGCAGGCGGCGCGCACCGGCAACGACGCACGATTCAAACTCCCCCGCCCCATGGTTGGCCGCGCCGAGCCACACTTTTCCTTTGCCGGTCTCAAGACAGCGGTGCGCCGAACGGCTGAGATGCAGGCACCGCTCAAAGATCAGGATATTGCCGACATCGCTGCCGCTTTCGAAAACGCGGTCGCCGCGTCCGTCTCAGATCGGTGCGCGCGGGCCATGGACTTGACGATTGAGCGCTTTGGGCAAGACGCTACCCGCCATCTCGTCGTCGCTGGCGGCGTCGCTGCCAACGAACGCTTGCGCACCATCTTGAGCGATCTTGCATCCAGCCGGGGCTTTGCATTCCACGTACCGCCGGTATCACTTTGCGGCGACAACGCCGCAATGGTCGCTTGGGCCGGTGCGGAGCGTTTAGCTCTGGGGCAAACCGACCCGCTGAGTGCGCCCGTACGCCCTCGCTGGCCCTTGGACGCGGAAGCCCCACCCGCCATAGGCGCGGGGGTGAAGGCATGAGGGCCAGCGTGCTAGACAACGCTTATGCGATTGCAAACGAGGAAAGTTCGTGAAGATCGATGGCGTGGGAATCATTGGTGGCGGAGCCTGGGGCACCGGGCTTGCCCAAGCGCTGCGGTGTGCAGGACGTGACGTGCTCTTATGGGCGCGCGAGCCCGCAGTCGTCGAAGAGATCAACACAAAGCACTCTAATAGTGTGTTCCTCCCTGGAGTGGCGCTCGATCCCGTCATTCGTGCAACAACTACGCTGACCGATCTTGCAGCCCGCGACGTCGTACTCATGGTCGCACCGGCACAGCACGTGCGCGCCGTTTCCAAAGGCCTCAAATCTCATCTGCGTTCAGGCCAGCCCATTGTCTTGTGCGCAAAAGGTATCGAACAGCGAAGCGGTAGACTGATGGGCGAGGTCCTTGCAGACGTCTTGCCCGAGACGACACAAGCCGTTCTGTCAGGCCCGAGCTTTGCGGCCGAGGTCGCGCGCGGTCTCCCAGCGGCGCTCACTATCGCATGTTCCGATGAAAAACTCGGCCGCAGGCTTGCCGAGCGGCTGAGCAACCCCCGGTTCCGGCTCTACTGGACGAGCGATCTCGTGGGTGTTGAACTTGGCGGTTCGCTCAAAAACGTGTTGGCGATCGCCGCCGGCATCGTAGATGGCCAAGGTCTCGGCGCCAATGCGCACGCCGCACTCGTCACTCGAGGATTTGCCGAGCTGCGCCGCTTTGGGGAAGCTTTGGGCGCGCGCCCTGAAACGCTGATTGGGCTTTCGGGCTTCGGTGACCTTATCTTGACGTGCGCAAGTACGCAGTCACGCAACATGTCGCTCGGGCGCGCATTGGGCCAAGGCCAAAGCCTCGATGACGTGTTGGGTAGCCGAACCGCCGTGACGGAAGGCGTCTATACTGCTGCTGCCGTGCAGCGCATCGCTACAGAGAAGGGCATCGACATGCCTATCTGCTCGGCTGTGAGCGACATCTTGGATGGCCGCGTGAGCGTATCCGACGCCATTGCGCGCCTGATGCAACGCCCGCTCAAAGCAGAGGACTAACCCATGCCGGCCTACTGGCTTTTCAAGTCGGAACCCGACGTGTTCTCCTGGGAGATGCTGAAAGCGCGCGGACGCAGAGGCGAGCCGTGGGACGGTGTGCGCAATTACCAGGCCCGCAACAACATGCACGCCATGAAGCTCGGTGAGCTTGGCTTTTTCTATCATTCGAACGATGGCAAGGAGATCGTGGGCGTCATGGAAGTCTCAGCACTTGCGCACCCCGATCCCAAAGACGACAGCGGCACCTGGGAGTGTGTCGACGTTCGCGCTGTCGCCGATATGCCAAGGCCAGTGCCGCTTTCTACCGTCAAGGAATACGCTAAGCTTGCCAAGATGGCGCTCGTTGCCAACTCGCGGCTCTCCGTGCAGCCGGTGACGCCAACAGAATGGAAAGAGGTTTGCCGCATGGGCGGCCTCGACTTGAAGAAACTCAAAGGATGAAGCCGCTACATCCTGCGTCGCCCCTGCCTGCCGGCACGGCCTCGGCTGAAACCTTCATTCGCGCCAACACTAAACTACTCAGCCCCCCGCTCGTCCCCGAGGTTCAGCTATACCTCGCAGAGGAATCGCTGCCCATCTGGGAGAAGACGGAAGAAGAGCTGGGCGAAGTGAACGTACCGCCGCCCTATTGGGCGTTTGCTTGGGCTGGCGGTCAGGCGCTCGCGCGCTATCTTCTCGACAATCCCCAGATCGTTAGGGGCAAGCGCGCGCTCGATCTCGGTTCGGGCTCTGGACTTGCGGGCATTGCGGCCATGAAGGGCGGTGCGGCCTCAGTTCTCGCTGCTGACATCGATACGATGGCCCTTGCCGCGACCGGCCTCAACGCCGCCGCCAATGCCGTGGCCATCGAAATGATGGCCGGTGACCTTCTTGCTGCCGATCCCCCCGGCACTTTCGATGTGATCCTTGTCGGCGATCTGTTCTACGAGCGCGAGCTTGCCAGCCGTGTGCTGACGTTCATCGAGACCGCCCTCCACAACGGTGCCCTCATCCTTATCGGCGATCCACAGCGCAACTATTTCCCCAAAGGCCGCTTCGATGCAGCCGCTGAGTATCACGTCCCTGTCACACGCGAATTAGAAGACGCTGAGATAAGACGAACAACCGTCTGGCGCGTCTCCAAAATGCGCTGACTCATGGCGCGCCGGACGTAAAGCAGAGCTTCTGCTAGGTTAAGCGGACAAAAAGAAGTTCAGCGGGAGAGAAACGTCATGGATTTTGCGGGACTGAGTTATTTCGCCATCGTTATTGCGGCCGTCGTCAGTTTCTTGTTTGGCTGGCTCTGGTACGGCGTACTTTTCCCCAAGGCCTGGGTCGAGGCCGTTGGTAAGACGGAGGAGGAACTCCGGGCTCAAGGCAACTCACCTACTCCGTTTATTATCGCGTTTATCGCTCAGCTCATCATGGCCTGGGTGCTGGCAGGCGTCATCGGCCACTTGGGTGCTGAAGAGGTCACCGTCCGCAACGGGGTCATTTCGGCCGCCTTCATCTGGCTCGGCTTTGTCATCACGACCTTAGCCGTCAATCATGCCTTCCAGGGCTCCAAGCGCACGCTGACGCTAATTGACGGAGGTCATTGGCTGGGCGTGCTGTTGTTGCAAGGTGCCGTTATTGGCCTAGTGGGCGTCTGACCGTCAGGGATCACAACTTGTCACATTAGACCAAGGGCGCATTTGCGAACGCTTGTGTGGCAGACATAATTGCCCCAACAATGGACGCCGAGTGAGGGAGTTTAGCGATGTCCAATAAGGTTCACCCCGTGTCGCCCGAGTGGGCATATCGTGCATGGATCGACGACAAAGCTTATCGCAGCCTCTATGAGCGCTCGATCAAAGACCCAGTTGAGTTTTGGGGCGAAATGGGTCGGCGTATCGATTGGATCAAACCCTACACCCAGGTGAAGAACACGTCGTTTGGACCAACTCCTGACGTCTCAATCAAGTGGTTCGAAGACGGAACGCTCAATGTTTCCGCCAATTGTATCGATCGCCACCTGAAGACGCGCGGCGATCAAATAGCCATCATCTGGGAGGGGGACGATCCGACCCAGGACGAGAAGATCACCTATAAGCAACTCCACGCTAGCGTCTGCAAATTCACCAACGTCTTAAAGGCGCTCGGGGTCGAGAAGGGTGACCGCGTCACCATTTACCTGCCCATGATTCCCGAAGCGACCTACGCCATGCTCGCGTGCGCGCGCGTCGGCGCCGTGCATTCTGTCGTGTTTGGCGGGTTCTCTCCTGAGAGCCTTGCCGGCCGCATCGTTGACGCCGGTTCCAAGCTTACCATCACGGCTGATGAGGGTTTGCGCGGCGGCAAGACGATCCCTCTGAAAAAGAACACTGATGAGGCACTGAAAAAGGCGGGCAAGGACGGAGAGAAGGTGCTCGTGGTGCGCCGGACCGGAAACGCCGTTCCTTGGGTGGAGGGTCGCGACCATTGGCTCCACGATGTGCTTCTCAACGTCTCAAGCGATTGCCCGCCGGTGGAGATGAACGCTGAGGATCCACTTTTCATCCTCTATACGTCGGGTTCTACGGGAAAACCGAAAGGCGTGCTCCACACATCTGGTGGCTATCTCGTCTTCGCTTCGATGACGCATCAGTACGTGTTCGATTACCACGATGGGGACATTTACTGGTGCACCGCAGATGTCGGTTGGGTCACAGGACACAGCTATATCGTCTATGGTCCGCTTGCTAACGGCGCAACGACTCTCATGTTCGAGGGTGTTCCCAATTATCCAACATTGTCGCGCTTCTGGCACGTCGTCGACAAATGGTGCGTCAACACCTTCTATACCGCGCCGACAGCGATCCGCGCGCTTATGGGCGCCGGCGATGACTTTGTGAAACGCACTGATCGCTCATCGCTGCGACTGCTCGGCACCGTGGGCGAGCCAATCAATCCAGAAGCTTGGGAATGGTACCACGACGTGGTTGGCGAGGGGCGCTGCCCCATAGTCGACACATGGTGGCAGACGGAAACGGGCGGCATCCTTATTACGTCGCTCCCCGGCGCAACGACGTTGAAGCCGGGCTCGGCCACGCGACCCTTCTTCGGCGTTCAGCCGGCCATCGTGGACGACAAGGGCACGATTTTGGAAGGCGCAGCGACTGGAAACCTCGTCATTCTCGATAGCTGGCCCGGTCAGGCGCGTTCCTTGTTTGGTGATCACGATCGCTTCGTGCAGACTTATTTCTCCACCTGTCCCGGCATGTACTTTGCGGGTGATGGGTGCCGCCGCGATGACGACGGTGACTACTGGATCACCGGCCGCGTCGACGACGTCATCAACGTCTCCGGGCACCGGCTCGGCACTGCGGAAATTGAGGGCGCGCTCGACGCCCATCCCAAGGTCGCCGAAACCGCTGTTGTAGGCTATCCGCACGACATCAAAGGCCAGGGCATTTACTGTTACGTCACTCTGAAGGCGGGAGAGACGTGGAGCGAGGAGATCAAAAAGGAGCTTGTGGCGCACGTTCGCAAACAGATCGGCCCCATCGCGTCGCCCGATATCATTCAATATGCGCCGGGCCTTCCCAAGACGCGCTCGGGTAAGATCATGCGTCGCATCTTGCGCAAAATTGCGGAGAATGATTTCTCTAATCTGGGCGATATATCGACCCTCGCAGACCCTTCAGTGGTCGACGACCTCCTCGCAAACCGCAAGTCTAGCTAAACGGTCCCAATAGAAGATGATTGCTGCGCCGATCTCACTCGCACGTGTCAAGCTTGCGCGCAGCATGGTGAGAATTATTTTTTGCGCGGCTTAGGTGGGCAGAGAAAAATGGGGCTCTCGTAGCGAAACGGCCGGGTTGTGATCCCAGCGGTTGGCCGGCCCAGGAACGAAGTGTTATCGACGCTCCACCAGCTTCCCGTTGCGATCCCGACATGGCGAAAGAGGACACCCCCACTCGATTTTTTGGCGGTGTCCTTGCCGCGGCCGATACGGGAGCGTCCGCCAGTTTCGAGCGAATTCCAGGCCACGATGCAGCCCCCTTCCTGGCTTGCCGATGGCCGCCAGCCATGTTTGTAGGCCATATCGTAGATGGCCTTGGCGCTAGCAGTTCCCTTCGCCTACTTGCAGCCCGCCTTCTTGAGGATGGCATGGGTGACGAGAGCACACGAATTGTATCCGGGTATATCGCCCACGCGCGTTGCCGATGTATGCGTTTTGACGCCATAAAGGAGGCCACTCTTTTCGCCGTCGAAAACTTTTGGCGCTCTCTCGGCGTAGTGGACGATGGCCTCTGGAGAGCAGTTGGCTTGCTGCCGCAGGTTTAACGCGCCTGAGTCGACAGCGCCGAGCGCAAACTTCGACTTGGGGCGGTTCCACTGCCCATCGCGTCCTGCCGAAACGAACTCGCCCTTGTAGTTGGGCAATGGCGACAGGTCCGCCTCGAGGAACGAGAATGGTATGAGCCGCTGCGGCATAAGGCCGAGCCAAAGTGCCCCCGTTACGGCGAGAAGCAGAAGGACCAAAATGAGGATGCTTGAGAAGATCAGACGAGAACGGCGCATTGTGTAGACGGCGGCGGCAATACTGGGCCAGTGGAGCGGCGGCTTATTGCAGCTGCGTGGCGGTTTAAAAGCCGGCCACTGGCTAGGCTGATCTTTTCCGAATCGGGAGGGGTTAGCGGGGATGTATACCGTGGAGACGT
>JAAERO010000255.1 GCA_024230315.1 Hyphomicrobium sp. | reverse complement strand
TTCATCACGGAGACGCTCGAAAATGCGCTTGGCTGTATGCCGTTGCTTCTTCGGTCGATCCTTGTCGGCTGCCATGATCGCATCAATGACGCCGGTGAATGGAGCAAGCTTAGGCCGAAACGGCGGCTTCGTGCGGATATACCCGGGCGGTACCGAGAACTTTAGCATCTTGGCAACGGTTCTGGGATTGATGCCAAAACGCTCCGCCGCTGCTCGTGCGCTGATCCCCTCGATCTGGACCGCGTGCCGAACCCGCCCATAGAGCTCCACTGTCTTCATCCCCCAGCCCCCGTCGCTAACGCAGGCACAAGGGCTCTATCTGCCGCACTTTTAGTCCGGCGCAACCAAACATATCGGCCGCTTCAATGACGCAGTATTGCTCCGGCTTTTACAGTGAAGCGCGCATCGATGGGTCGGCCCACGTGCATATCAAGCATCCCTACTACCGCCCGGCAGTTAAACTCGACCTTGATGACGAGCTTCAGGGGTGGTTCCTTGAGGCTGGCAGCGAGGTCAAGGTGCACCGCAACGTATCGCTCAAGCTTGCGTATCGGTATCAGGAGTTTGACAGATTCGCGCCTGTCCGGATCATCCGTCAAGTATGGCGACTCCGACGGTTGCGGTTGTACAAAAATGTGGAGGGACAACAAAGTGGCCTGGGCAGATGCCGACATTGACACAGAGATTCACTCCATCCGAGCCACTCTCGTCATAGGCCTCAAACCCGTGCCACAGGCAGTGGTGCCGCTGAAGTAAACGGTCAATTCCGCAAGCTGGCATTAAGCCGAAAATGATGCGAGATAACTGACGGACCTGCGAAACCATTGAACCGCCCCGGGTTTCCCGGAGGCTATTTCATTTGAGTCATGCTGCGATGTCTTGGTCCTCCAAGCAAGCATAATAGTGGGCCTCGGCTTCTGCCGGTGGGATGTTGCCTATGGAGGCGAGTAGCCGGCGGTTGTTGA
>JAAERO010000254.1 GCA_024230315.1 Hyphomicrobium sp. | reverse complement strand
CTAACACCAAACGGCCAGACTTGACGCTCGCCAGCCACAGTGGCGGCAAGTGAGGGTCTGATTACCGCAGTTCCTGCTTCGAGGAACGGAAATTGGCGCACTCCATCATCGATGCAGTGTCATCCGGGGAATGTCGGTTGATGGGCGTTGCTGAGTATCGCCGCTTTCGCTAGCGTTTCGGAGACTTTAAGACGCCGCGATGAACCCCGTTTCATAAAGCGCAGACTGAGCAATGTCCTCCAGCCACTTCAACGATCACATCGATAGGACGCCCGCCAACTATCAGCCGCTAACGCCGCTGCAATTTCTGCAACGAGCAGCCGCGATCTATCCTATCCATACGGCCGTCATCCACGGTGATACGCGTATTAGCTACGCGGAATTCTACGCGCGCTGCCGCCGGCTTGCTTCCGTGCTCGCCAGCCGCTCCATCGGCCCTGGCGACACTGTCTCCGTGATGCTCGCCAACACCCCGCCCATGCTCGATGCACACTATGGTGTGCCCATGACTGGCGCGGTTCTGCATTCGATCAACACGCGCCTTGATCCCCACGTCGTCGCCTTCCAGCTCGACCACGCGAATACCAAGCTGCTCATCGTGGACCGCGAGTTCTCAGCGATCATGAAAGAGGCCTTGGCGCTGGCAAAGGTCAAACCGATCATCATCGACTACGATGACAAGGAATTCCCCCAGAGCGGAGAGCGTCACTCTAGCGACGACTATGAGGAACTCATCGCTCAGGGCGACGCCGAATTTGCCTGGCGCATGCCCTTGGATGAATGGGACGCGATCACGCTCAACTACACGTCTGGCACGACCGGCAATCCCAAGGGCGTGATTTATCACCACCGCGGCGCAGCGCTCATGTGCTACGCCAATACCATCGAAACCGGTATGGGTCTGCACCCTGTCTATCTGTGGACGCTGCCGATGTTTCATTGCAACGGGTGGTGCTTTCCCTGGTCCCTTTCAGTGGTGGCGGGAATACACGTTTGCCTCAGATGGGCACGTGCGAAAGCCATGTACCAGGCCATCACCGATCATGGCGTTACGCATCTGTCCGGCGCACCGATCGTCATGTCGACATTGCTCAATGCCACCGATGACGAGCGGCTGCCGATTTCACACCGCGTGTGCGTCAATCATGCCGCAGCGCCGCCGCCTCAATCCATGCTCGACGCCATGACGGCGGCGGGCTTTCATCTGACCCACCTCTACGGACTAACCGAGACTTACGGGCCGGCGACCGTGAACGAGTGGAACTCCGATTGGAACAAGCTCGACGACACCACGTGCGCACGCAAACGATCGCGCCAGGGTGTGCGCTACGTCGCGCTGGAAGACTTAAGCGTGATGGACCCCGTGACCATGACGCGCGTGCCGGCCGACGGCGAGACACTGGGCGAGGTCATGTTCCGCGGCAACATCGTCATGAAGGGCTACTTGAAGAACCCGATCGCCACGCAAAAAGCATTTGCTGGCGGCTGGTTCCATTCCGGTGACCTTGGTGTGTTGTATCCTGACGGCTATATCCAACTGAAGGACCGCTCAAAGGACATCATCATCTCGGGTGGTGAGAACATCTCATCAATCGAGGTAGAGGACGTTCTCTACAAGCACCCAGCGGTCGCCTATTGCGCCGTCGTCGCCAAGCCGGACGAGAAATGGGGCGAGACGCCATGCGCCTTCATCGAGCTACGTCCGGGCGCTGCTGCGACCGCAGACGAGCTTATCGCGTGGTGCCGGGAAGGGCTCGCGCATTACAAGTGCCCGCGCTACATCGTCTTCGCCGAAGTGCCCAAGACATCAACGGGCAAAATCCAAAAGTTCAAGCTTCGCGAGATGGCCAAAAAGGCGTGAACATGAGCCCCGGCCGCTTCGCTTCGAACGCATCCTCCAGGTGTGATCCCACAAAAAAACCGGCCCGCCCGATCGGGGGGGCCGGATGACAAGGCTTCTTGCCAATATTAGCGAGCGGAAAACCGCTCGCGGAGGGAGGTTAGTGCCGCACGCCTCCGTCCTGGAGGCGCGCAATCTCATCCTTAATCTTCAGCTTTTCGACCTTAAGCCGGTGAATCTCCAGATCATCGGAGCCCGGCCGGGCAACCTCGTTCTCAATCTTACGTTTGAGAACCCGATGCTTCTCCGTTAGCTCTGCAAGGTGAGCTACAAGCGCCATCATGGACCTCCATGAGAATGTTGAAGAAACAGGCTCAAGGTGACAGATTGTGGCGCGTTTGTCCAACCCGCGCATCCGCTTGTAAACACCAAGCAAAGGCGCAATTTGATACATAGTGAAACAATCGTATACGCTGTGTTTCGAGCCTAAGCTTCGGTTTTGACATAGAATTTGTGCACTTCAATTAGGCTGTCGCTTGCCATATGTACTCAACACGCCGATAGTTTACGCGCGCGGGTCTATGACGGGCGGGTCTTGACCGGGCCGGCAAAATGCAGCGTCTCGACGAGAGAGAGCTCCGCGAGGAGCTCGTTAAGCTGAGGGCAGAGCACCGTGATCTCGACGACGAGATCGTGACGCTCGAAGCTTCGGCAACGGCCGAGCAACTCCTTATAAAACGCCTAAAAAAAAGAAAGCTCGCGGTCAAGGATCGAATCGCGGTGGTCGAGGACCAACTGCTACCCGACATCATTGCCTGATGCACACCATCGCAGCTTGCGCGCAGGGCGTTATCAGACTGGGGCGCACATGCACTCCCTCCTGCAATGGCGCAACGTCGTGTGTGCGGCTGGCGATAGGGCTCTTTAGAAGACCCAACGCCGCCAAGAAAGCAGCCGCGCTGCACATGGCAAGTCCCCACAAGGTAAACGTCCAAGCCCCTTGTAAAGACCGGCTCACTCCTGTAATCCCGCGCTTTCCTTATGGGCCGGACGTAACGCAGCAATGAGCAACGGGACCGCCGTCATCGGCATCATCATGGGAAGCCAGTCCGACTGGCCAACCCTCAAGAACGCAGCTGCAATCCTCGACAAGCTCGATGTCCCTTATGAGACGCGAATTGTCTCCGCGCATCGCACGCCCGCGCGTCTCGCCGAATACGCAATGTCCGCCAAGGACCGTGGGCTAAAGGTGATCATTTCTGGCGCCGGCGGGGCAGCGCATCTGCCCGGCATGACGGCCGCCATGACGCCGCTCCCGGTTCTTGGAGTTCCCGTTCAGACCAAATCGCTTGGTGGGCAAGACAGTCTCTACTCCATCGTGCAGATGCCCGCAGGCATACCGGTGGGAACGCTGACCATCGGCGACGTGGGCGCAACCAACGCTGCCCTTCTCGCCGCACAGATCCTTGCGCTCAATGACACCGATCTCTCAAAGCGTGTCGATGATTACCGGGCGGCGCAGACTGCAGGCGTGCCTGATGCGCCCAAGGACGCGTGAGGCGCCAAAAGATGCAGGCGCTTCCGCCAGGGTCGACCATTGGCATATTGGGTGGCGGTCAGCTCGGACGCATGCTGATCCTCGCTGCGGCACGCCTTGGCTTTAAATGCCACGTCTATACCGATGTCGTTGGCACCGCTTGCGACGTGGCGGCAAGTTCGATGATCGGCGCCTTCGACGATGGGGCCAAGCTCGCAGCCTTCGCAGCCGACGTCGACGTTGTTACCTACGAGTTTGAGAACGTACCACTCTCTGCTGCCGCTGCGGTCGAACGCATCAAGCCAGTGCGCCCAGGATCAAAGTCGCTTGAGGCCTCACAAGACCGGCTCGTCGAAAAACGATTTATCTCCGAACTTAGCATCCCCATCGCACCCTTCGCCGTCATAGATTCCGCAGCGGATTTCGATGCGGCGATCGGCACCGTAGGCCTCCCCGCAATTCTAAAGACGCGCCGGCTCGGCTACGATGGCAAGGGGCAGGTGCGTATCGCGAATGCAGAAGAGATGGCCTCCGCGTTCGATGAGAATGGCCGCGGGGCGTCCGTGTTTGAATCCGTCGTGGAGTTCGCTTGCGAGGTCTCCGTTCTGGTTGTGCGCAACGCCGCCGGGGAGACGCGCTTCTATGATATTGCCCTCAACCACCACGAAGGCGGAATCCTTCGGACGTCTTCTGTACCTTCGAATCTTCCACCGCCGCATCAGGCGCGTGCGCGCCAAATTGCCGAACAGATTGCCACAGCTCTCGATCACGTCGGTGTATTGGCCGTCGAAATGTTCTATGTGGGCGGCGAGCACTCTGAGCCGTTGATCGTCAATGAGATTGCGCCTCGCGTGCACAACAGTGGCCACTGGACGATCGATGCTTGCCAGGTCAGCCAATTCGAGAACCACATGCGCGCAGTTGTTGGCTGGCCATTGGGTACAACCGATCGCCATTCCGACGCTCAGATGAGCAATCTCGTCGGGGAGGAAGCGAACGATTGGCGCCGTCTTGCCACCGAGCCTGGAGTATGCCTCCATCTCTACGGCAAATCGGAGGCCCGCCCCGGCCGCAAAATGGGCCATTTCACGCGCTTGAAGGCCCAATCTTCTGATGGATAGGGCTATTGTTATGCCGCGCTGCGGATGGACAAATTAGTGACTTTTTGTTAGAGATCGCCAACTCTTGATTGCAGACGCGTTGCTGGCGGGGTTTCCCGGCGGGGCGGGTTTGTGTTTTTCAATCACTCAGATCAGCCATAGGAACGCATCGCTTGCAGGTACTCGTCCGCGACAACAACGTCGATCAAGCTCTCAAGGCGCTCAAGAAGAAGATGCAGCGCGAGGGCATTTTCCGGGAGATGAAGCTTCGTAATTATTTCGAGAAGCCATCGGAGCGCAAAGCTCGCGAGAAGGCCGAGGCCGTACGCCGCGCCCGCAAGTTGGCCCGCAAGCGCTTACAGCGCGAGGGATTGCTCCCGGGTAAGCCGGCCGGTACCCGCGGGGGCGCCTCAAAGCCACCGGGCCACCGCTAGCATAGCATGAAAGCGCAAAGCTCTACCTGACGAATTGATCAATTGCGCTTGCCATGCGCCCTGAGCGAAGACGCTCACGGGCGCATTCGCATTTTTGGCTGCACCACTTCGGTGTGCCGGTGCATGTTGTCAATCCAGCGAAATACCTCTTCGTAGGACCCAAACAACTGGTGGTCGTTGTGACCAGCACCTGGGAACGTGACGATCTCCTTCAGTCCCTTGGCGGCGGCATAAACTGCTCGGCCCATGGCAACCGGGATGACCACGTCCTCCTCCCCGTGAAGCACAAGTAGTGATGCGTTTATAGCGCTCAAGTGGCGCATGGTGTCATAGCGATCGAAGATGAACCAGCGAACCGGCAGGTACGGGTAGGCCTTGGCGGCTACATCGACAATCGACGTATAGGGCGCGTCAAGAATAAGACCGCCCACGGGCTTCTCCGCTGCAAGCTGCACGGCCACGCCCGAGCCCAGAGACTCGCCGTAGGGGATGATATCCTCAGGAGCGACACCGTCTTTGATCAGCGCCTCGTACGCCACCTTGGCATCGGTCACATTGGCTCGTTCCGACGGGCTTCCCGTAGAGCCGCCATAGCTGCGGTAGCTCAGCATGAATATGCCGATGCCGCGCTCAATGTACTTGCGGACGCGCTCAGAGCGGCTTGCGAGGTTTCCTGCGTTGCCGTGGAAATAGAGCAGCGTCGGCTGGCCCGGCGCGGCGCGCCCATACCAAGCGACAAGGGTGGCGCCGTCGGTTGTCCGAAGTTCGCGCTCCTCCACACCTGCTAGCGCGAACACCGAAGGTGCAACGCGTACGGGGTCAGGGAAGTACATGAGACGCCGCTGCATGACGAACGCCGCAACCGCCACGACCACGTAGATAGCGGCCAGCACTGCCGCCAGCTTCACCACAAGTGCCATGCTGCTCCCAATTGTTTAGAGGCGCCCGGGGCTGGCCCCTGGTTGCGTCGTTGCGTGAAATGAGAGATTTCGCAAGCGCGGTAGAATTGCCACACACTCCCCGACACACGCTCAGCTATGCGCTGCTCGACCTGATGAAGCTTGCACATTTTAGTTGCGTGCTCAGTTTGCACAACTTATACTGGCAATATTGTAGTAAGCATCATGGGCTCTGCAGGGCTTCGAGCGTAATTTTTGAGAGGGAGATTTGCATTCCTAGTTGTTTAAACCGACATTCCCCAAGTAGTCCGTCATTTTCGTTCAGTGCGCCCAATTTTGCCTCGGCCTGTAGACGGCGGCGGCAATACTGGGCCAGTGGAGCGGCGGCTTATTGCAGCTGCGTGGCGGTTTAAAAGCCGGCCACTGGCTAGGCTGATCTTTT
Source organism: Hyphomicrobium sp. (assembly GCA_024230315.1). Lineage (GTDB taxonomy): Bacteria > Pseudomonadota > Alphaproteobacteria > Rhizobiales > Hyphomicrobiaceae > Hyphomicrobium_A. The sequence goes on along the minus strand of JAAERO010000254.1, from coordinate 45 downwards.
CCGAATCGGGAGGGGTTAGCGGGGATGTATGCCGTGGAGACGTAT
>JAAERO010000253.1 GCA_024230315.1 Hyphomicrobium sp. | reverse complement strand
ATACGTCTCCACGGTATACATCCCCGCTAACCCCTCCCGATTCGGAAAAGATCAGCCTAGCCAGTGGCCGGCTTTTAAACCGCCACGCAGCTGCAATAAGCCGCCGCTCCACTGGCCCAGTATTGCCGCCGCCGTCTACAAAACTCGCGGCGGCACAACTCGCACAGATTGAGCTCGCCCCGGATCGACATCTCAGTTGCCGTCGCGTCACCCACATGAGAGTTGTGCGCCCAGACGATCGCCTTGCTGTCGGGCCCATGAAAATTGAGAAGGGACTTGAGCGTCTCGAACATGTGCGTGTCGCGCAAATTCCACGAGGCGCGCGATCCATAATACATGGTGCGATAGTAGCGCTCCGCGTTGGCGACCAGCTGCGCATTCTGCACTGCGTCGAGATAGCGTTCTCCATCCCGCAATTCATACTCGCGGCGTTGCGCCAGGATACCGGCCAACATCACCGTCACGTCGGTTTCGCACGTCCGGTAGCGCCCAGTGAGAGCAGCGCGGCCGTAAGTCGCCGGATCGGCTTGCCACGGCGTCAAGCAACCATAGCGTTCGCGTGCCACCGTCGCTGCCGCGGGATCCACGTCGTCTAGGTAATCGAGAACCTGCCGTATGGAATTGTACAGGCTATAGAGATCGAGACCGTGAAATGCGACGCGACGCTCCCGATCCTGGTTGTCGTTGTACTCTCGCAACAAATCGACAAACGTTCTCACCTCGTCATTTTGCCACATCCACTGAGGAAAGCGCGCAAACGCCGTCCACTCCGATGCTGGAGCCTCCGAGTGACGCACGTAGTGATCGATGCGCGCCGCGTCCGGCCAATCACCCTCGATCGCGACGAAGTTAAAATCATTTTCAGTGATCAACGCGCGGGAGATCTGCGCACGTATTTCGTAGAACTCGGAAGTGCCGTGCGTTGCCTCGCCAATGAGCACGATGCGCGCGTCACCTATCCGCGCAAGTAGTGGTTTTAGATCGACAAAATCAATTGACCCGAATGGCTCCACACTGGCGCCGATTGCATCGACAAACTTGAAATCGGCACCATGTGTTCGCGTTGATCGGCTCGCACGCGCGGCTCGCTCGTCATGCTCACCGGCCCAGCCTTCCTCGCCAAGCAATGGAACAAAACGTACGTCGGCGATGTCCTCCGTCTTGTAATCGTCCTTACTCACGCGAGTGACGCGGATGAGCTCCTGCGCGCGGGGATCGCCGCCGACTGGGATCACCAATCGCCCACCTATTTCAACCGACATTCCCCAAGTAGTCCTTCATTTTCGTTCAGTGCGCCCAATTTTGCCTCGGCCAACACGTCACGTTGAGCCGAACTTCGCTTGTTGGTGGAGATCTGGCCAATGGCGGTGGCTCTTTGATCGTTTCGTTGTGTGTTTTCATGTCGCAAGACGTACTTGTGTTGTGGTGTTTGTGCGGTGTTGCGGTGCGCGCGGCTATGTGGGCACGGGGTGACATCGAAGCCGGGCAATCGCTTTGAGAATTTGGCCAAAGAGTTTGCCGGAGACGGCGATCTCGGCCAACTGGAAGATGATGGTGCGGGCGTGGTGCACAACGCGGGCACCGATCTTGATCAGTCGGGTCTGCAGGCTGGTCAAGGACCACCCCTTGATCTCTTCAGGAAGATCAATCGATTGAAAGAACATCCCGAGGTT
>JAAERO010000252.1 GCA_024230315.1 Hyphomicrobium sp. | reverse complement strand
GCGTGGCCGTCCGTTCCAGCGGCACACGGCAAGGTACGCGCGACACGCCTCCTCCGTTCCGAACCGTTCCTCAAACTCAATCAACGTCTTGGGGAAACCGCGCCATAGCGCCTCGTGATGCGTCTCTGCCATTTGGATATTTCATTGATATCCATAGAGCATTCTTATGTGGCCGGACTAAAGCGGAGAGGTATGATGCGTCGAACGTTACTACTGGGTGCGGCATTGCTGCTGACGAGCTCGTTGCTGGCGATACCGTCTCAGGCGGCTGGAACTGCCTTGCCGCAGACGAAGTTGGCCCAGTCGGCTGCTGCCGACGGTTCGATTGTTGAGAAAGCAGGTTGGCGACGCCGCTGCAGGAGATGGAACGCTAAGTGCTCGTACCGTTGGGGCTGGCGGACATTGCGTTATTGGCGCTGCATGCGGCGGCATAACTGCTGACCTCTCAAGGCTCTTTGAGCAAATAGACAACGAAGGCGGCTTCCGATGCGGGAGCCGCTCTTTTCTTTTGGTGAGATCGCAAACGTGGCAACGCGTGTGCCGTAACGCTCGCATTACACACCACAGTACGATGACCAAGGCTTACATCTTGTTGCGAGAGTTTGAGAGTTGGTGGAGCCGAGCGGGATCGAACCGCTGACCTTGTGAAAGCCATTCACAGGTAATGCCTAAGCACACTTGTAGACGGCGGCGGCAATACTGGGCCAGTGGAGCGGCGGCTTATTGCAGCTGCGTGGCGGTTTAAAAGCCGGCCACTGGCTAGGCTGATCTTTTCCGAATCGGGAGGGGTTAGCGGGGATGTATACCGTGGAGACGTAT
>JAAERO010000251.1 GCA_024230315.1 Hyphomicrobium sp. | reverse complement strand
TAACACCAAACGGCCAGACTTGACGCTCGCCAGCCACAGTGGCGGCAAGTGAGGGTCTGATTACCGCAGTTCCTGCTTCGAGGAACGGAAATTGGCGCACTCCATCATCGATGCAGTGTCATCCGGGGAATGTCGGTTTAATTGTCAAAGAGGGGCCTTTCTGCCGGTTTGTTGCTTGACGAGGCAGCCAGATAAGGCATGCTTTTGGCTCTGCCGTTTGGAGGTTTGCCTATGGCGCTTGTGCGCCGAGTACTGACCCTAATGATCGCCGCTGCCATGGCCATTGGCCCCGTCAGTTCTGCGATGGCGGCTTCTCGCGTGCTGCACGTCAGCCCAGCACAGGCTATGAATGCGCAGCCGCACCAGACTCACAGTGAGCATCACGAGCGCGCCGCATTGCCAGCCGCGGCTTTCCAGACCCAAGGGGCGCACAAGCACTTCGACCGCACGAATTCCGGCGATTGCTGTTGTGGCGACTACAAAGGCAACTGTGCCGAAACCTGCCTTCACAAGTGTTTCGGTCAGCTCGGCCTGATATCGCCGAACCGGTTCGCACGAGCACCTGTTTTGGATAGCTTCGTTGGGCAGGTTGTGGTGCGTCCGCCCGACTGGGTGCACGGCCCGCAAACGCCACCCCCCCGAGTCTAACCTTCTCCGAGCTTGCGTCACTCGGCGCGCGCCCATTCGTGCGCGGCCGCTGACGCATCGTGTGTCCATGGGCGACCCCATGGCGACATCACCATGCGAGAAGGATTGCGAAGATGTTTTCCAAGTTTCATACGACGACGGCTGGCGGCGGCCTTGCCTTAGCGTGCGTGTTGGCTTTCGTCTTATTCGTCTCCGGCGCGGTCGGATATCGTTTGGGGACAGGCGCATGGCCCGATTGGGCTGCGCTGACAGGAGGCGATCTCTCGACGTCTGCTGAGCATGGCGAGACGAGTGCCGCCGCGCCTAAAGAGCGCAAGGTTCTCTACTACCGCAACCCTATGGGACTAGCGGATACGTCGCCGGTGCCGAAGAAAGACTGGATGGGGATGGACTACATCGCCGTCTACGAGGGCGAGGAAAAGGACGACAGCTCCACTGTGAAGATAAGTCTCGATCGTGTGCAGCGGTCGGGCGTGAGGACGGAGTTGGCGCAGAAACGCCGCCTCGTCCGGCCAGTTCGCGCGCCGGGAGTCGCTAAGCACGATGAGCGCACCATGCATACGGTCTCGCTGAGGGCCGACGCCTTCATCGAGAAACTCTATGTCGAAGAGACCGGCGCCCATATCAAGGCCGGTCAGCCGCTGTTTCGCATCTACAGTCCGGACATGGTCAACGCACAAGTTGACTACCGGATCGGGCTTCCCGACAGCAGCGTGCGTGGACGCCGGTCGAGCCTGAAAGGGGCCAAGCAGAAACTGCGCAATCTTGAGGTGCCCGACGCCGTGATCGAAGAGATGCGGCGTACGGGCGAACCGGTGATGTCCTTCGACTGGCCGTCGCCCGCCGATGGCTACATCATGAAAAAGAACGTTGTTGAAGGCCAGATGGTGCGCATGGGCGATGAGATCTTTCGCATCGCTGGCCTAGAAAATATCTGGGTCATCGCCGAAGTTAGCGAACAGGACGTCGGCCTTGTTGCTGTGGGTCAGCTAGCGAAGGTACGTTTCAGGGCATTCCCATCGGAAGTCTTCGAAGGCCGCGTCACCTTCATCCTGCACGAGCTCGGCGCGGCAACGCGCACCGCGAAGGTGCGCATCGAAATCGACAATCCCCAACACCGCATCAAACACGAAATGTACGCCGACGTAGAAATTGACACCAACCTCGGTGCGGAGCCGCGCGTCGCGGTACCGAACTCGGCGGTCATCGACAGCGGCAACCGGCAGGTCGTCATCGTGGCGCGCGGCGAGGGGCGCTTTGAACCCCGTTCCGTGACGTTGGGTCTGAGGGGAGGGGACTACACGGAGATCAAGGAGGGAATTGCTGCCGGCGAGGAGGTCGTGGTGGCGGCGAACTTTCTGATCGATGCGGAAAGCAATCTCAAGGCGGCACTTTCCAGCTTCACGGCCGACGACACCAGTAAGCCGAAGAATGCGGCTGGTGGCATGAACCACTCCTCGCACGACAAAGCGCCACCGCCGGCAGAGGAACAGCGCCCATGATCACGGCCATCATCGGCTGGTCGGCCCGCAATCTGATGCTCGTGTTGCTGGGTGCTATGTTCCTTGCTGGCGCGGGCATCTACGCGGTGCGCAATGTGCCACTCGACGCAATTCCTGATCTCTCCGATACGCAGGTCATCGTATTCACCGAATACCCTGGCCAGGCGCCACAGGTGGTCGAGGATCAGGTCACCTTTCCGCTCTCGACTGCGCTTTTGAGCGTGCCGAAAGCGCGCATCGTGCGCGGCTTCTCCTTCTTCGGCGTCAGCTTCGTCTACGTCATCTTCGAGGACGGGACCGACATCTATTGGGCGCGATCACGCGTTCTCGAATACTTGAGCGCAGCCCAGCGTGAGCTGCCGAACGGCGTGGTGGCAACGCTAGGGCCCGACGCCACGGGCGTTGGCTGGGTGTACCAATACGCCGTGATCGCTGCCAAGCGTACACTGGCCGAATTGCGAACGACTCAGGATTGGCAAGTGCGGTTTGCGGTTGCCGAGGCCGAAGGCGTGGCGGAGGTGGCAAGCGTCGGCGGCTTCGTGCGCCAGTACGCGGTGATCATCGATCCGCGCCGGCTGAAGAGTTTCAATATTCCACTCTCAAAGGTGCGCGACGCGATCCGCATGTCCAATATGGACGTTGGCGGGCGTGTGATTGAGCTGGCCGAGACCGAGTTCATGGTTCGCGGGCGCGGTTACTTCCGCGGCATCAAGGACATAGAGCAGATCGTTCTCAAGGAGGAAGGTGGTGCGCCTGTGCTTCTGCGTGACGTGGCGCGCGTGGAACTTGCGCCCGACGAACGGCGTGGCATTGCCGAGCTCAATGGCGAGGGCGAAGTGGTCAGCGGCATCGTCGTTCAGCGGTTTGGCGAAAACGCGCTGTCTGTCATCGAGAACGTCAAAGAGCAGCTCGAGAGGATCAAGCCCGCGTTGCCGGAAGGCACTGAGATTGTAACGGTCTACGACCGCTCCGAGCTGATCGGACGCGCGATCGCAACGCTGAAGAAGACGCTGATCGAGGAGAGCGCCATTGTGGCATTCGTCTGCGTTGTCTTCCTGCTGCACGTGAGGAGCGCGCTTGTTGTGATCCTGACGCTGCCGCTCGGCATCCTGATCGCCTACATCTTTATGTATCAGTTGGGGATCTCATCGAACATCATGAGTCTGGGTGGGATTGCGATCGCCATCGGCGCGATGGTCGATGCCGCTATCGTCATGATCGAGAACGCGCACAAGCATCTTGAGCGTTCGCCCCCCGACAAGCCAAGAACCGAGATTCTCATCGAGGCGGCGACCGAGGTCGGACCGGCCCTCTTCTTCTCGCTGCTCATTATCACGGTCTCGTTCCTTCCAATCTTCACGCTGGAGGGGCAGGAAGGACGTCTCTTCAAGCCGCTTGCCTTCACCAAGACCTTGGCCATGGGCGCCGCCGCTTTTCTGTCGGTGACACTGGTCCCGGCGCTGATGGTGATCTTTATACGCGGGCGCATCGTGCCGGAACGCAAGAACCCCATAAACCGCTTCCTGATCTGGGTTTATCGCCCCGTCATCGCAGGCGTGCTCAAGGCGAAGACGCTGACGATTGCCATAGCCATCGCCGTGCTCGCCATAACGATCTATCCGGTGCAGCGGCTCGGCTCGGAATTCATGCCAACGCTCAACGAGGGTACGCTGTTTTATATGCCGACGACGCTGCCAGGTCTTTCCATCACCAAGGCAGCAGAGCTGCTGCAAACTCAAAACAAGATCATCAAGTCGTTTCCAGAGGTCGAAAGTGTGTGGGGCAAGGCGGGCCGGGCCGGCACGGCGACGGACCCTGCACCGACCGAAATGTTTGAGACCGTCATCAACTTGAAGCCGGAAGACGCGTGGCGAAAAGGCATGAGGGTCGACAAGCTCATAGACGAGATGGATAGAGCGCTGCAATTTCCCGGTGTCTCAAATGCCTGGACCATGCCCATCAAGGCGCGCATCGACATGCTTGCGACCGGCATCCGCACGCCTATCGGCGTCAAGGTGCTGGGCCGAGACTTGAAGGAGATCGAGCATCTCGCGCGCCAGATCGAGGCGGCCATCAAGACAGTACCGGGAACATCGAGCGCCTTCGCCGAGCGCATCATCGGCGGCTATTACATGGAGATCACGCCTGACCGCGAGCAGCTTGCGCGCTATGGGTTGATGGTTGGCGACGTGCAGGAGGTCATCGCCTCCGCAATTGGTGCGCAGTCGGTGACGACCGTGGTCGAAGGACGGGAGCGATATACCGTCAGCGTTCGCTACCCCCGAGATGTGCGCTCCGATCCGCAGGCCATTGAACGGGAGGTTTTGGTGTCCTTGCCGAACGGTGACTCGATCCCCTTGGGCTTGGTGGCCAAGGTCGAACTCGTACGCGGGCCCGGCGCGATTCGCACTGAGAATGCGCAGCTTGCCGCATATATCTTCGTCGATGCGCGCGATCGCGATTTGGGATCCTACGTCGCCGACGCAAAGAAGGCGGTGGCGGCAAGCGTCGATTTTCCGCCCGGTTACTACGCGGTGTGGAGCGGACAGTACGAATACTACGAACGAGCCAAGGCCCGCATGATGCTCGTGGTGCCACTGACGCTGGCGCTCGTGTTCCTGCTACTCTATCTCAACTTCCGCCGTTTGACGGAGACGCTCATCGTCATGGCGTCGCTGCCATTCGCGCTGGTGGGCGGGCTCTGGTTCGTCTGGTATCTAGGCTTCAATCTTTCGGTTGCCGTTGCTGTTGGTTTCATCGCTTTGGCCGGCGTCGCCGCCGAAACTGGCGTCATCATGTTGATCTATCTCGACCACGCGCTCTCTGCCCGGCGAGCCGCCGCCGCCCGCGAGGGTCGGCCACTCGAGCGGGCCGATGTCCACGATGCCGTCATGGAGGGTGCCGTCGAACGCGTGCGACCAAAGATGATGACGGTTGTCGCCATCACGGCCGGCTTATTGCCTATTCTCTGGATCAGCGGTACCGGCTCTGAGGTCATGCAGCGCATCGCCGTGCCGATGATTGGTGGGATGGTGTCGTCGACTCTGCTGACGCTCGTGGTGATTCCAGCGGTCTATGCTCTCATCAAGGAAGCTGGCTTGCGCCGGCAACAGGCATCGGCTGTCACTGCTACGCGAGGAGATGAGAAGGAGGTCAAGGATGCGCGCTATTAGGTCGGTAGCGTTCGCTGCCATTTTGATTATGGGCGGCGTCACCGCCGCGTTAGCTCACGCCAAGATGAATGCAAGCGTTCCAAAATCCGGGGAGACAGTGGCTGCGGGTCTTTCGGAGATTCAGCTCCATTTCTCAAAGCCTCTGCGTTTGACGCTGATCCACGTGCGGCGCGTGGACGATCAGCAAGAAATGGCCGTGAGCAGCGAGCTGCCGGCATCCTTCGTGGGGACTCCGCCAAGGTCGCCGTCGATGCCCTGCAGGCTGGCTCCTATGAAGTCTTCTGGACCGCGGTTTCAGACGATGACCACGTCATGAAGGGCAATTTCGCGTTCTCCGTAAAGGAGACGCAGGACGCCCAGCCTGCGCAATGATCGAACATGACCTATTGCCGATCGTGCTTCGCGTCCTTGTTTATGTCGCCTCGATTGCCGTCGCCGGTGCTGTTCTCTTCGCGTTTAGTTTTCCGCGCGCGGCCAGAGAGGTCCAACCCGCTTTGCGCCGACAGGTTGTTGCCGGGTTCTGCCTGCTGCTTCTTGTTGAGTGTAGACGGCGGCGGCAATACTGGGCCAGTGGAGCGGCGGCTTATTGCAGCTGCGTGGCGGTTTAAAAGCCGGCCACTGGCTAGGCTGATCTTTTCCGAATCGGGAGGGGTTAGCGGGGATGTATACCGTGGAGACGTAT
>JAAERO010000250.1 GCA_024230315.1 Hyphomicrobium sp. | reverse complement strand
GTCCTTGATCGTGCGTTCCGCGGCACCCTGATAGCTTTCTGATTTCTGTCTCATCGTTCACTCCTGATTGGTGACGATGAGCCAAAAACACTCCCTTATGCAAAGGCCTCAATTAGTCCCATGGGCGCTGATGTCAGACACAAGCCATTACTAAGATTTCCGTTATGAGGAATAGCAATGGCCCGCCCGCCGGTTTTCTCCTCATAGCCTGCCAGGAATTTCCAGAGATCCTCTGGATCATCGCTGTCGAAAAGTGAGAAGGGCAAGATCTGTCCTGCCCTATCGGCACCATCTCTCATGACCACCACACGATGGAGGTTGTCGCCGTTGGGGGTGGAGGTCCATTCGAAACCGATCATGGCCGAAAACCGGCCGGGTTCATTGTATTGGTCCGCGACCTTTATGAATTCTCCCCAGATCGAGCGTGTCAGTTCGTCGGAGCCGAAAGGGTTTTCCCCGGACGTCCCTTTGTCGACGACCGCCCTAACGGCGGCCATGCGGCCTTCTTGACCCGCATTAAACTGATCATGCAGCCATTTGCCGAAAGGGTCCGCCATCAGTATCGGGCTTGATTCCCTGATTGCAGGCGCAAGCCCGGTCATCTCGGCATGGTCGGTGATCACCAGGAAATACAGCGGCCGGATCAATTGCACCGGCTGGCCGGTATTGGAAATTACCTTCTCGCCCCGCGCCATCCGGAAACCAGCGTGAGCGTCCAATGTAGTCCCGATTAGACCCGCGTCGAACGATAGATTGGTGTGAAAATGCATATCGCCGAAAAACACCCTGTCGGCATAGGCTCTGCCCGCGTAGGGGGAATAGACTTTCTTCTCCGCAACATCCTCAGGCTTGATAACGCCTTCTATTGCTGTCACGGAGACTGCGCTCAAAGCCAGACAGACGGTCGCAAGTACCACAACTGCACCCATGCCAGTCCGTTTGGCTCCCGTGACCTTCCGCCTCCGCAAACATCTTGGGAAATGCATCATCTTATCTCCCCTGTCCTTTTGCGCGCCCGTACTGACCACGCCGCCCGGTTTGGCGTTGATAGGTCACGATTCTCTTCGCTACCCTGCGCTGACAAGCTGGGGCGTTGAGATGGCGAGATCAAATTATGCAGACAAGGGAAGCGTGTATATGGGTAGAAATATCTATACGGAGTCCGATGTCCGCTTTTGGCACTTAGCGGACATGGACGCTGCCTCACAGAATGTCTGCTTTCGGGGGTAAAGCGGACATCAGTTCTCCTCGACCCATTGCTCAGTACAGTCTACCTTGGATTATTATTGGATGAGATCTCCGTCCGAGCATCGCCGCGTCACTACACTGGAGGATACAAATGAGGGTAAACGCGTACTATTTCGTCGGTCATATCGCTGCAGCCCTTCTCCTTCTGTCTGCTGCAAGTGCACTTGCGCAGCCCACGGCAGAGGCGGGCACTCCGCCATTCCTCTACGTCGTTGTCGCCGAAGAGGGAAAGATCAAAAAGAAGGGCGACGATTATATACTAAAGCTCGACAAGGATGACATCGAGCATGTCCTGGAGATCAGTGAAAAGCCATTCAAACTGAAGAATTATATTTCCGCTGATGAACTCGTCAGGACATGGCAGGAGGGCGCAGGAGATTTTGGCGGCGCAACGATAAAGGCCACCATACTTTCCGAAGATGGTGCCATTCCGGCGGTCAACTTAAAGTCAATTACAAAGACTTCCGATAAGATGGAGTTCGTTTTCATTCTCGATGGCAACGCATCTGTGGATCTCGACAAGTTCCGCAAGCTCGACGAAGTGACCGTCGTCAACTATTGCTGTCACCCGGAGGGCGGCGGCGGCGAATGGCTGTGGGGCGGCAAATAGCGGGCCCGCGGCCTGGTCGGCGATACCCTGCAGAATTGATAAGCAAGTAAGCCATGCAGATGTTCGGCGGGAATAGTCTAATGTCCGCTTATGGCACTTAGCGGACATGAACGCCTCTTCCGAAAATGTCTGCTTTCGGGGGTAAAGCGGACATCTCTGATGGACGCTCAAATGTCCGCTTATGACCCAAAGCGGACATTGTCGCTCTTCACTCGGATGTCGCCCGGTGGCTCCAAAGTCGATGTTGTTGCTAGGCTCTGGTCAGGCTTAGCCTGCGCTAGAGTCAGCCCAGAAGCTGGCAAATGAGCGCCGGATCCTAACTTAGAAACTGGTATCGCTAAGAGGGGCAGGTCACCAGGGCGAATTGATGCTTTCATCACCAATTCTTTTGGTGAACCCAATCAAGTCCTGCTCAATATGGGCGGCGCCCAAGGCGGCACGCGGGGCGACTTAACAACCATCGGCTCTCAGGTTGATATGTCCAAGACACCAGAATCCTGGAATGACCCCTTGGCCTCGCTTCCGGGTTCCAGCTATCCGGAGCGGCTGCCAAGGGAGGTAGCAAGATCGGTGCTGCGAGCATCATTCGGCTATGAAACGCAAGCCAATCGAAAGGGTAGGGATTGTGGAAGAACATACCGTTGATGTTGCGATCATTGGCGCCGGCACCACCGGCTTGGCCGCTGCGGGCGCGGCTCAGGAGTATGACGTCTCCATCGCGATGATAGAAGGCGGCCAGTACGGCACGACTTGCGCGCGCGTCGGCTGCATGCCGTCCAAGCTGTTGATCGCTGCGGCTGAAGCCGCGGAAGGCATCCGAAAGGCCCCGGCATTCGGCGTCGAAGCTGAGGCGCCGAGAATTGTAGACGGCGGCGCAATACTGGGCCAGTGGAGCGGCGGCTTATTGCAGCTGCGTGGCGGTTTAAAAGCCGGCCACTGGCTAGGCTGATCTTTTCCGAATCGGGAGGGGTTAGCGGGGATGTATACCGTGGAGACGTAT
>JAAERO010000249.1 GCA_024230315.1 Hyphomicrobium sp. | reverse complement strand
TCGTTTCAGCGACGACGTCAAACCGTCGATCAAAATCATCCCCAGACATACCCACTACTCATTCTCCCAACGCGAAAACCACGCTTAAGAAGAACTACGTCTTAGTCATCCCGCAAGGCGGTCTTCACCGGATGCGTACAGATCACACACGGTTTCTTTGGCACCATCTCCACAAACCTGGCCAGCTTCATCGAATACGTCTTCAGCAAATCTGGCCGTCCATCGGCGTATGTGCTCGGCAAGGAAGGTGGCGGCGCGTTCCTCGCCGGCGTACGTTATGGTTCTGGAACGCTTTTTATGCGCTCAGGCGGCAAGGAAAAAATTTACTGGCACGGGCCATCGCTCGGCACGGACTTCGGTGCGGCGGCGTCGCGCACAATGTTTCTAATTTACGGGTTGAATGAGCCCGCAGACCCATACCTCTATCGCCAATTTACAGGCGCCGATGGATCGGCCTATTTCGTCAGCGGGGTCGGCATCACATTCTTGAAGGGCGGAAAGGTCATCATGGCGCCTATCCGGTCTGGCGTTGGACTGCGATTTGGCGCGAACCTCGGATATATCCGCTTTACGCCCCGGCCGACTTGGAATCCGTTTTGAATTCGGCTTAGCAAGAGCTACCGCCCTCACTCGTGAGGGCGGCGCCATGATCACTTGCTACGATTAATAACCGCTACTATAGCGACGGCGACGATAGCGGCGCCTGCGCGGCGGCTGGTAGCTATAGGCTGAAAAGAACCCAAAGGGTTGATAGCTCGATGGTGCCTGATAGCGGCGGCGCGGCCGGTGTTCGCGCACTCGTGGCGAAGGTGGCGGCGTGCCACGAACCGTGATCTTCGTCAGCTCCTTCCCATGCTTGTTCACGAGGTTATAGAATTTCTTCGCATTGGAAGTCCGCAACCGCACGCACCCGTGTGATGCTGGACGGCCAAGCCGCCCCACAGCATTCGTCCCGTGCACGGCGTAGCCCTTGTGGAAGAACACCGAATAGGGCATCGGCGAGTTATAGTACTGCTTCGAATAGTGCATGCGCACGGTCCACTGGGGTTTGTAAATCCCAACCGGAGTGACATACCCGCCGCCTGCCGACGAGATCTTCCACTTGTGAAGAACACCCGCCTTGTCGGTCAGCGTCAGTCTTTGAGTCGTCAAATCGATGTCTGCAAACAACGTCGGCTCGGGCGGATCAAGGGGCGCAGCCTGTGCCACTTCCTCAGCCGTCTCCATCCCAACTGCCGCCATGAGTGTGGCGTCAGCCGCCTGGTGGCCCTTCAGCTCAACAGCCTCTTCCTCGACGGGCGCGATAACCGGCACGTCGGTCGATTGGGAATCCAACTCGGGCACCGAGGGTTGCAACACTGGAGCAGATGAATCAGTTGCAGCTAGTACTATCGGTGACTCTGCAACTGCTGATGTTACGAAAAAACCGGCGACAATCGCCGCACACAATACACGAAAGAAGCCCATAGGTTTTAATCTCCACCCCAGCTGTGGTCCCAATCTTGTGGCCCTACCATACAAATACGACGTCTGACGAAAGCTTAACGCCGGTGCTGTTTTAGTTCAACGAATTACGAGGTGCTCACAACCGACCTTCGACCAAAGCGCAAGTTGTGTTGCCCACTAAATGCAAATGACACTTGTATCTTCAATGCCGTGTGTTGCGCCGCAAACTTATAGATGCGTCCAGCGCCCGTGTCCGCGCTTGCCGAGGATCGACAACCGGGCCGCAAAAACTTTTTCTCAACGTGTGGCTTGCCGCTTTGAGAGCCTCGGCTGATAGCATCCAGGGCTTGTGAATGTCTGGAGCAGAAAGCGCGGCCAACCTTGGAACCCAGCGCCTAGAGCAAGATCGTTCTTGATGGAATCACTTGGCCTTTGGCCGCCGAATCCCAACAAGTGAAGCCGCACCGCCGAATGGATCGGTCAGGAGTTCGCAACGCCAAATTATTGGAATAAAAGCTGGAACAATGTCTTGGGCTTTCTGCGGCGGCGCTTGGGCCGAGAATACTCTGGCGGCGCGTCGTACTGTGCCCAGGGTCCACCCCACGGACTGCCAAATCCAAACGGGCCCGAATTGCGGCGCCGGTCCCTTGTCCGAACGGTGCGCAGAACGAACTCGTCGGTTGCCCCGTCGACACTCGCCACCACAACGCGATCGTGTTGCCAAGTCCACGTTGAAACTCTTTGGCCCTGACGATGCGGCTCGATCGCGATCACTTTGTTTTTGTGAAGATCGAGGATCGCTACCTGCTCAACCTTTTCGGGACCCTTGGGACCCACCACGACGCCAGCACTGAAGCGCAACGTCCCGACGCCCGAAAGAGGACGCCGCCTTATTTCCCATTCGAGCAGCCGCGGCTGCCCTTCACCGGCCATTTCCAATGGGACGCGTAGGCGCCGGTACCGTTTACTCACGGCGTAGTATCGGGACCCGCGCGCAACAACTTTCCAATCCTTTATGCCCAGGCCCTCGATCACGTGGTCCTCTTCGTCACCAAGATCCGCGCCCAGCCGCTTCAGCCCATTGACTGCGAGCGTGAGGCTCGGCTTGGCCGCGACCGCCCGCTTGTAGTCTGCGACCGCATCCTCAATTCGTCCCTGTGCTTCTGCAATCTCGCCTCTGGCCCAAAGTGTTTCTGCACTTTTCGGATCGAGCTTCACCGCGGTCTCCGCGTCCCTCAGCCCGACGTCGGCCTGCCCACTCCGTTTGTAGACAACTGCCCGGTAAGCGAAGGCAACGCCTGAACGTGGACTAAGCTCAATTGCACGATTGAGATCAGCGAACGATTTTTCGAACTTGCCAACAAACCCGTTTGCCAAACCGCGCGCCGCATAGTTGCCGGCTTTGCCCGGATCGAGCTCAACGGCGCGCGAAAAGTCCTTCAGCGAAGACGCCACATTATCCATCGCCAGGTAAGCTTGCCCCCGCAAAAGATAGAGCTCGGCGTTGCCAACATCGAAAGCGATAGCGCGTGATAGATCCTCGATTGCATCCTGATGCTGGCCGATGTTGAGCTTCGCTTCCGCACGGTTGCGGTAGGCTGCCGCAAAACGCGCATCCGCATTCACCGCGCGCGTGAAGTCGCGAATGGCGGCATGGGGACGGCCTACAGCCAAATGCACCTGCCCTCGTCCCGAAAGCGGTGCCGCCGATTGCGGCATGAGCTTGATAGCGCGGGTGAAGTCCTTGACGGCCTGATTATTGTCACCCAACTTCGCGTACGCGCCGCCACGGTTGCTAAACGCGGCTGCATATCCTGGCGCCAGCGCGATCGCGCGGTTGAAATCTTTGACAGCTTCGTTCGGAATGCCTAGCGCCAGCAACAAGCTGCCGCGATTGTTGTAAATGGCGGCGTACTCCGGAAAGAGCTTCACCGCCCGGTTGAAGTCGTCTATGGCGAGCTTGGTCTGTCCAAGCCGTGCATAAGCGACAGCGCGATCATTCAGGATCGTGGCACGACGGTCATTCGTAAGGCTGGTATCGTTCAAAGCCTCGGTGTAACTGACCACGGCCTGAGATGTGTCGCCGCGCACGAGTGCGCTCGCGGCCAACTGCGCGCTGCTCGCCGAGCCCGCCCCGGCGGCGCCCGACAGCGAGACAATCAAAAGCAGAGCCGTTATGGCGATCCTTGGGACCATCGCTCCTCTCTTGCGCATCAGCTAAGCGCACTCAAGGCGGTAAATGATGCGTTTCGAATCCAGCATAAGGCAATATGCACTGATTGTGACCCCGCAACGATGATGGTTGCAGTGCAACAGGTCCTTTAGGATTTGCATGATTTGATGTTTTCCTCGCGGCGCGCGGCGTGATGGAGCCGGGCCAAAATCGTCGGCAACTGCTCGGGTAAGTCCTCAGCAATGAGACCGGGGCCGACCGCGTCTGCCGCCTCGCCATGCAGCCAGACACCAGCACATACCGCCTCGAAAACCGGCATCCTTTGCGACAAGAGCCCAGTGATGATGCCGCCCAAGACATCGCCGGCACCGGCGGTGGCCAGCCAGGGCGTGGCATTCTCGTTTATCGCAGCACGACCATCGGGGGCCGCGATAACCGTGTCGGCACCCTTTAGCAGAACAGTCGCACCGCTCCTCTTGGCCGCTGCTCGTGCACGCTCAAGTTTGGAGCCATCCATAAGGTCGGGGAACAGCCGCTCAAACTCGCCTTCATGCGGCGTCAACACAACAGGCCGGCTTTTGTGCTCCGCGATTGCCGCCCAGAGAGCGTCGCTGTCTGAGGCAAACGACGTAATCACGTCCGCATCGAGAACCACGGCCGCACCGGACGTCAATACCACATGGGCTAGCAGCAGCGTTTCCTCCCCTATGCCTACAGCCGGACCGATCAGAACCGCATTCTTGCGCTGATCGGCCAGAATCTCTGCAAGCTCGCCCGGGTCCTGGAAGGGTTTAAGCATGATGGCCGTCAAGTGCGCAGCATTCGTTGCCAATGCGTCAATGGGACTCGCAACCGTAACCAGACCTGCACCCGCACGCAGCGCTCCACGTGCCCCCATGCGCGCCGCACCTGTGCCGTCTGCAGGGCCCGACACCGCAACCGCATGCCCGCGATCGTATTTGTTGGCGTCGATACTCGGCCAATGGAATTGTGCCAGCCAAATCGAAAAATGGTTCGCCCATGTCTGCGGGGCGATTGCGCTCAATACGTATTCGGGGATGCCAATGTCGGCCACCGTAACCGGACCACATAGCTGCTTCCCGGGCAGCAGGAGATGTCCGGGCTTGCGCCTGAAGAAGGTTACCGTCCGGCGCGCATGAACGACCGGCCCCGCGAAGGTCCCCGTCGTACCATCGAGACCGCTTGGCACATCGACCGCAACGATCGGTTTGCCGGTCGCGTTCATCGCCTCAACCGCTGCCGCCGCTTCACCATCAAGGGGACGCGCCAGCCCAGCTCCAAAGAGTGCGTCGACGATAAGATCGGCTTCGTCCAGCATATGGGCAGACAGCGGCTCTGCCGGTCCATTCCATCGCTGCGCCATCACCGCAGCGTCTCCTTTAAGAGCATTGACGGGGGCAAGGATCCCGACACGCACCTCGATACCGCCTGCGCGGAGATTGCGGGCCGCCACAAATCCGTCGCCGCCATTGTTACCTGGACCGCATAGGACGGTGACACGCGTGCCGCCCCCAGCGAGCCGCTGCGTTTCGTTTGCAACCGTACGGCCCGCGTTTTCCATTAGAAAAAGGCTCTCAACGCCAGCCTCGACCGCTAGACGATCAGCGCGATCCATTTGCGTGGTTGTCAGCAACTCCGCTCCGGACACGTCCTCTCTCTCCTGGTTCTGCCGCCAACAAAAGCTGGCACAACTGTGGACGCCGCCAAGCTTCGGTGGCAATGGCCCTCACTCTACCTTCATCTCATTGGGAAATTGCCCATTCATCGGGCAAAATGCCTTATGTTCGGGCAAGTCACAGACTGCGAATGGGGCACCACGGACGAGAGTCGCCAGCAAGCCATTGTATTTCCGTGAGAATTATTTGCCTCCGCCGTTGGCATGGGCCGTGCTAACCCTCACGCCGTCCGATCAGACACCCTCGAACAAACGATAGAAAACAGGAGGAACAAGGGTACATGAAGAAGATCGAGGCAATCATCAAGCCTTTCAAACTGGACGAAGTGAAGGAAGCGCTGCAAGAAATCGGACTGCAGGGCATTACGGTTCTTGAGGCCAAAGGTTTCGGACGCCAGAAGGGGCATACGGAACTTTATCGCGGCGCCGAGTACGTCGTGGATTTTCTACCCAAGGTCAAGATCGAGGTGGTGCTAGAGGACGAAATGCTCGATAAGGCTGTCGATGCGATCCAAAAGGCCGCAAAGACCGGCCGCATCGGAGACGGTAAGATTTTCATCTCAGCGGTGGACGACGCAATCCGAATTCGTACGGGGGAAACCGGCGCGAATGCGATCTAGGTGCAACCGGAAACAATGCACAGTCGTGCGCGCTCCTTAATGGAGTGCACGCGAAGTAGGGGAAACCGAGTAACAGGGGAGTCTCATGAAGAACGCTAGCGATGTCCTGAAGCTGATCAAGGACAAGGACGTCAAGTTCGTCGACCTGCGGTTCACGGATACCAAGGGCAAGATGCAGCACGTAACGGCAGAAGCCGGTTGCTTCGATGAAGCGACTTTTGCCGACGGCTATGCCTTCGATGGCTCGTCTATCGCCGGTTGGAAGGAAATTGAGGCTTCCGACATGATGCTGATGCCAGATCCAGAATCTGCGCATCTCGATCCCTTCTTCGCGCAAACAACACTCGCAATATTCTGCGATGTGCTCGAACCGTCCACGGGACAGCTCTATGAGCGCGATCCCCGCGGAATCGCGAAGAAGGCTGAAGCTTACATGAAGTCGCTCGGCATTGGCGACAGAGTGTTCTTCGGGCCGGAAGCGGAGTTCTTCATCTTCGACGATGTCCGCTTCTCCACCGATCCTTACAACACGGGTTTCAAGATCGACTCATCCGAGCTGCCTTCAAACATGGGCACCGAATACGAGATGGGAAACCTGGGGCACCGGCCACGCACGAAGGGCGGCTACTTTCCCGTCCCACCCATTGATAGCTGCCAGGACATTCGCTCCGAGATGCTGTCGGTGATGACGGAAATGGGTGTCTCAGTTGAAAAGCACCACCACGAAGTCGGTGCCGCGCAGCACGAACTGGGCATTAAGTTCGGGCCGATGGTGCAAATGGGTGACCGCTTGCAAGTCTACAAATACGTCGTGCATATGGTCGCCCAGGCCTACGGTAAAACCGCAACATTCATGCCTAAGCCCGTGTTTGGCGACAACGGGTCGGGTATGCACGTGCACCAATCGATCTGGAACGGCGACACCCCGGTATTTGCTGGAAACAAGTACGCCGATTTGTCGGAAACCTGCCTGTACTACATCGGCGGCATCCTAAAGCACGCAAAGGCGATGAATGCCTTCACCAACCCGACGACCAATTCTTACAAACGCTTGGTCCCGGGCTACGAGGCGCCGGTGCTGCTCGCCTATTCCGCGCGCAATCGCTCTGCCTCGTGCCGCATCCCGCACACGAGCAATCCGAAAGCAAAGCGTGTTGAGGTCCGCTTCCCGGATCCGGCCGCGAACCCATATTTCGCCTTTACTGCGATGCTTATGGCGGGTCTCGACGGCATTACCAACAAGATCGACCCGGGCGACGCGGTAGACAAGAACCTCTATGACCTGCCGCCGGCCGAGTTGGCGAATATCCCGACGGTCTGCGGCAGCCTTCGCGAGGCCCTCGAAAGCCTCGACAAGGATCGCGCGTTCTTGAAGATGGGCGGCGTTATGAGCGACGACACGATCGACGCCTATATCGAACTGCGCATGGAGGAAAACGTCGCCGTCGAGATGGCGCCGCATCCGATCGAGTTCGACCTTTACTACTCCGTCTAACAGACGGACGGCCTAGCCGAGGGAAAATTGGCGGTCCGGGACAAATCCCGGGCCGTCTTTTCATTTCGGGATTTCTAAGCGCGATGAGTACGAGCGCATGGCGGCAACAATCCGATACCCATGGCGTCCGTTGTCTCCACAATTGAATGACACAACGTTCCGGCGCATCGGCAAAGGCCTGCGAGGCCTTCAAGCCGTTCTGATGATACCGCAACGCGGCCGCTCAATCAGTGAAATGCCGATGATCGATTAGCCCGGAAAGCACTTCGCATTCCTGGCTTTCTGTCGTGGCACAACTCCAAATTGTTGGCGCGAGGCACCATCAACAATCATATGCACTATAGTGCATGGCTGTTGTAGTACATGTAAGTATGACGTTCAGCTAGTGGCTCAAATTGTCTAGAATATTCGTAGAAAATTCACCCAAAGCTGGTAACTTTCAAATATAGCCAGGCTGATTTGTTGTTCGTTTCAGCGCAGTGCGCTACTTATTTCACACCGGCTTGCACTCGTTCCCGCGTAACACAGTGAATTTGGGGCGCAATTTTGCCCCTAGTTGCTTCCTCAGGGGCGAAGCGCATAGCTTGTTGGCGGGGCGAACCTTCCGCCATCCGTCATTATACTGATGTGCACGCCGCGGGGAGGCACAAACACTGGAGTCGCGCCATGCGCGCCAACAAGCAACGTGTCGATTCTGACGACACATCGATTGATGGATTTGTGACGCTGCTGAACGATTTCGCAGTGCTACCAGAGCAGGCGCTATCGCAACGAGCGCGCAGCGAAGATGGCGTCCGTCGGGCGCGTCATGCCCCATCAAGCACCCCTCGCACCGCACCAACGCTTTCGCGCTCGCGCGCAAGCTTCGCCGGATTCCTGGCGATCCTGTTAGTGGGCGGGCTCGGGTTTACCATCTGGAGCGAACCACACGGCTGCCTTGGCTGCGATGATGCGCTGATGGTCGCCCCGTCCGCGCAGGCCTCCGACACCACGAACACCCCTTCGCGCTTTCAATACACTGCGAACCTCGGTGAGATCTTGAAGCAGGAGCCGTCCCATTGGGCGCTCAGTTTGGATCAGGCAACCAAAACGGCAGAGGTACGTGGCGAAGAGCCATCGTCCCAACCCATGCCTAAGTTTGCAGCCGCCCAGATCGACGCCAGCGGCGCTCCTTCGCCCATGACGACATCGGCGACGGGACGGCTTTACCAACCTAGGTCGCTGACAGAGGCCAGGCCGCCCCAACACAATGGCCGGCTCCCCACTGTTGTCGTGGAGGTTTCGGATGCCAAACCCAAGGCGGTCACGCTCACTGAGGCAAACGAAATAAGCGAAGAGATTGCGTCACTGCCATCTGTGTTGGCCGTTGAGCATTCATCGCTCAACGACGTGGCTGCTATCGATATTCCGATCCGCAAGCCTGAGGCATCGGGCTCGACGCGCCGTCAAATGCGATCGCAACGGCCACGTAGAACCGCGCGGCCACGCAAAAAGATCAAGGCCGCCGAGTACGATAGTGTTCCCGGCTGGGCTGGCAAGATGTTCGATGGCAACTGGCAGGGCCGAGCATTCTCATACCAAGACCGATGATCGCCGCGGCATGACCTGTTGAACACGCGCGCATGATATGCGTTGCACTTCAGCATGCGGCTATGGCCTTCGCCATGACACAAGGCATGCTCACTCTGGCAGCATGACACCTTCTTCCCACCTCCACCGGCTCACCTTCGCCGCCGCCATCCTCGTTTGTGTGTAGACGGCGGCGCAATACTGGGCCAGTGGAGCGGCGGCTTATTGCAGCTGCGTGGCGGTTTAAAAGCCGGCCACTGGCTAGGCTGATCTTTTCCGAATCGGGAGGGGTTAGCGGGGATGTATACCGTGGAGACGTAT
>JAAERO010000248.1 GCA_024230315.1 Hyphomicrobium sp. | reverse complement strand
ATACGTCTCCACGGTATACATCCCCGCTAACCCCTCCCGATTCGGAAAAGATCAGCCTAGCCAGTGGCCGGCTTTTAAACCGCCACGCAGCTGCAATAAGCCGCCGCTCCACTGGCCCAGTATTGCGCCGCCGTCTACACATCGGGTTTTGCCTCGATGACGCCTACTGCCTTCCTGTCAACAAACAGGACATAGTCGGCTGGACCTACATCGGTCGGATATTCCCGAACGGTAATCCCCTGAGAGGCATAAAAGTCGATAGCGTTCTTATTCTGAACAGCCCAACCAGACTCATTCAGACGCTTATCGATCTAGTCGCGTGCAAGTTGTTCGGAGGTTTTGTTCTGATCTTGCAATGCCCCCGCCCCCGTACCCTCAAGCGTTTTAAGGCGAGATCATCATCCAACTAAGCCTTGGAGTGCACAACTCCTAGCTGGCCAAGTTTGCTACCTATGTGCTACCTATTGCCGATCAGTACGAATGCTGTGAGTGGGTAACGCATTGATGGAATTGGCGCACCGGGGAGGAGTCGAACCCCCGACCCCCAGATTCGTAGTCTGGTGCTCTATCCAGCTGAGCTACCGGTGCAATTTTCAGCGATTGTCAATGAAATCAGATACCTACACCTGTATCGGAATGATCTTCGGATGAGGCACGAGTGGCATCTAGTAACGAATGCGGTGACAGTCCCGGGTGAATTCGTGGCAGATAAGGCACCCACAAGGGGCGACCACTAGCGCACCAGGAAGTGAACGGCAAGGGTCAAGAGAGGAACCACACTCTGATTGAGGAGAACGACTGGGCACGCCACAGCAGGGCCGCTAGGGGGGCACCAGGGGGGCCGGGGGTGATCTTACATCAAGGAATTAGGGCTCATCATTTGCTCACAGTAATTCCAGGATCTGGAAAGGGGCATCTAAATTCTGACACGTTGCAGGCTCAACGGATACGTGTGGGGGCAGCCATGAGACCGATTGCTTTAGGGATTCTATCGGTGATTGTGCTCTTCGGATGTGCGAAATCACCTGGGAGCATATCGCCTGCCTACGTAAGCCATATGAACTATCTAAATTGGAATTGTTCCCAGCTAGCAGGAGAGGGGCAGCGGCTTTCTAGCGCTCTTGCTCAAGCCTCGACGCAGCAAGAGAATGCGAGATCGAACGATACGGTAGGCGTGATCTTCCTCGGGTTACCGGTCTCGTCCTTGTCCGGCGACAACATTGCCCCAGAGATAGCCCGCTTAAAGGGTGAAGCCGAAGCTGTAAGGAAAGCCTCAATGAGTAAGCCATGTGAAACAGCCTCATTGGGACCAGAGCGTCAATAGTCGGGCGAGCGTGTCAACGGCGTGTCCGTCGTCAGAGTTTTCTGGACATTTGAGTTTGTGAACTAAGAGAGTCTCTGGGTCATCTGGTTTGGTTTCACGCTGCCCGTTTGAAGTGGTTGCGGCGGCGTTGTTCGATGGTCTTTCGCTTGACCTCCCTTCTT
>JAAERO010000247.1 GCA_024230315.1 Hyphomicrobium sp. | reverse complement strand
GCCCCAATTGCGTCCAAGGCGTTGCAAGACGGCCTGAGGGCAACGCAAAGGCCGCCGCGAAGGCGGCAGACCAGCATCGCAACCGCGCCTGACGCCGCGCCGCCGGCACCCACAAAGCCAAAGGCGCCATTGTTCGAGGTGCACTATACGTCAAGCGCAAGCGAACACGCATCTGGCCTGACCGCCACGGAACCAACCTCAACGTCGACGGCGCTGTTTTCCTCTCTGGTCAGTCAGTTGGCGCCTCTAGGCTCAGGCCAGACCTCATTTAAGTTTGGCACGTCTTTAAGTGAGATGAGAGCCAAGGCGGCTGAGGCTGAGGTGCGGGCGCAGCAGAAGAAGTTAGAGGATGCCGGCCTGAGCTTATCTGGGGCGTCTGGTTTGACCCCGTTGCAAGTCCTGCGCCCAGGGCTCGACATTTGGGTTGAGGGCCAGTTCAGCCGCTACACCGATGATCTTGGGGGCATCAACCGAACGGGTGATTTTGGGATCCTCTACTTAGGCGCTGACTATGTGCTGGCTCCAGGGGTGTTGGTTGGGGCTCTCATCCAAGTGGACGACACCAAAGAAGACATCAATGGGTCTGACCGAACCGGCGAAATCGACGGCACAGGCTGGATGGTGGGTCCTTACTTTGGCGCCAAGCTGTCTGAATCGCTCTTCTTTGATGCGCGTGCGGCCTGGGGCCAGTCGGACAATGACATCTGGCTTCGCGATAAGAAGCTCGACTATAGAACGGGCAGCTTTGAGACGGAGCGGTGGTTGGCCACAGCCACACTAACGGGGCTGCACACGTATGGCGGCTTTCGTCTCTCTCCGGAGCTTGGTTTGGCCTATGG
>JAAERO010000246.1 GCA_024230315.1 Hyphomicrobium sp. | reverse complement strand
GTATTGTTGTATTTGATAGCGTTATAGATGGTTATTATGATATGTTTGTAAATAAGGTAGGCTATACACAGTATGAGCACTACAATCTTGCAATTTTTGATGATCAGACTTATAGCTTGGTATTAACCGAGAAGGCTTACGCACCGCGTAACTTTATGGTTGATGAGTTAACATCACATGCTACATGGGATGAGCCATTAATTACAGCACTATTTACAGAGACTTTCGAAGATGCTGCATTCCCACCAGCGGGATGGCAATCATTTACTTTAGGACAAGGATGGTATCGCAGTGATGATGCCGGAACTGGTGCTTGGGCTATTCCAGAAGGTGACGGATTCTACGCAGTTGCAAATGATGATGCAGCGGGTAGTACAAATGATGGAGAAGATGATTATCTAATCACTCCAGAGTTGGATCTTAGAGAAAGTGATGACTTCACATTATATTTCAGTAGTTTCTTTGATGCAGCTTATGGTCAAAGTGCATATGTTGAATATAGTTATGATGGTGGAGCTACATGGGAAGTATTGGAGACAATGTCACCAACTCCTGGTGCTTGGACAGATGTAGAGGTTAGCTTAGCTGCTCTATCAGGTTTAACATCATCAAGTGTATGGTTAGCATTCCATTCTGACGACAACGGCAACGGCAACTGGGGTTCTGGTTGGGCAGTTGATAATGTAGCTGTTAAAAACGGACCATCACCAGTATTGGGATACTATGTATACCTTAATGATGCGTTTGTTGGATCAACAGATGCTACCACACGTGAGTGGACATATATGGATTTAGCATATGGTGAAACTTATGAGGGATGTGTACGTGCATTGTACGCATGTGGATTAAGTGATGAAGTATGTTATACATGGACATCAACTTACCTACACCCACCAAGAGAATTGGATGAT
>JAAERO010000245.1 GCA_024230315.1 Hyphomicrobium sp. | reverse complement strand
CAACAACGCTCAAACACCACAACCGAAGTACGTCTTGCGACATGCAAACACGCAACGAAACGATCAAAGAGCCACCGCCATTGGCCAGATCTCCACCAACAAGCGAAGCTCGGCTCAACGTGACGTGTTGGCCGAGGAAATTGGGCGCACTGAACGAAAATGACGGACTACTTGGGGAATGTCGGCTGAAGATAAGTCCCTCGTCAGCCGTCCCTTTTTGCCCGAGTCACACGCTCGCAACAGCCCCAAAACCTTCGCACCCTGGGCAAATCAATACTCTGCAATTGCCACAATCTCGGCCTAACACTGCCACAGAACCAGTTGATCCTTTGGACGATATAACGCGTTACCAAGCAAAGGGCTTGCTGTGAGGTTGCAGAAAAGAGCTACGAGGATGTTCTTGCAGACCATAACCGACGCAGTAATTGGCTTGGCCTTGTTCTTGGCCTTTGCCGTTGCAATTGGCAACTATCAGCGCGTGTCGGATGCCGCGAATCGCTTGAGCGACATTTTGTCCGTTAACTCCAGCACCGGAAGTTTCCTCGAGTTTTCCCTTAACGATAGCCCATTGATCGCCGCAGTGGTCGCCACAGTGGTCCCTGCACAGCACACGGGCGCGGTCACGGAGATCCGCCAGTCGGACCCAAACACGGCATTTTTGCTGCTTGGTGGCATCTTCTCTGCTCTCATGGCTCTCAACCTTGCCTTTATCAGACACCTTCGCCGCGAGTACGCCTCCCCGCGGCGTGGTGTGGGGGGGGGGGAGGCGGGGGTTCTGTTGAGAACCCTTGACGGTCTCTCCTCCACTCCTAACATTTGGTAATGTAGCTTATTCGTATGTCCGTTAACCTAGCCTCCCGCGCCCTGTATGAGCATGAGGGACAAACCGGAGCGAATCATATGGTGAGACGTGCCCTTCGGCTGACCAATCTCCCGGTTACAGTACTTGGACTCGCCCTTGCGGGACATGGGGGCGCAGCCCTGATACTTGGGAATAGCGAGGCAGTTGTCGAACGCGGCTTCCAGCGCGCTCTGGCGGAAATGAGTGCCGACCAGAATGCGACGGCACGCAAGACAACGACCGTCGCTGGTAGCGAGGATTTCTGGCTCACGCACGTTGTTCACAAGAACGCACCGCTCACCGCGAAGCCGGTCTCGATCGGCGATAGCGTCACGATTTCGTCGGGTGGGCGCGAGCGCGTCTTCCGTGTCGTCGACATCGATGAGCTGGACAGCAAGATTATTCCAATTTCGTCGTTTTCTTCACGCCCAGCGCACCTGCTGCTCGTAACGTGCCGGGATGAAGCCGACCCGAATGGCCGCCCCGTGCGCCTCGTAATCGAATCGGACGATTCATTGCCGGCGCTGTCACCGGTTTCCAAGAGGGCTCGGGCACTTTAAGTCGTCGCATCACTGCCGTTTACTAAACGCCTCCCATGTGTGCGAGCTTCTCTGCGTGCATATTTCGGCTTACCAGTTGCACCATCCGCGCTGCCCCATGATAGGCTAGCCGTCAGACACAGCGGGGTCGTGAACTGTTAGGCCCGGGCCACCCTTGGGGGGAATTATTTCCATGCGTCTCAACCCACCGACGATCGCGATCTTCTTCATTTCGCTGACGCTCGCCTTGTTGGCGCTTGTCACAAAACTCGGCTTTGTTGGCGTGCCGCGCTATCTTCCCCACCAGGAATTCTGGCTGGCGATCACAGCCTACACCACGCTGATGGTGGGCAATCTCGTGCGCGGGCTTTAACAGCGCTCACCAGGGGATCGGCTTCATATCGCGGAAGGACCCGCCGGTAGGTCCGTCCTCAGGCAACGTCGCAAGCCACACCGCGGTCTCTGCGCCATGCTCCACCGTTCGCGTTGCATGGGGACCGCCCATATCAGTGCGCACCAAGCCGGGGCACACAGAGTTGATCTTGATCTCGTGCGCACCCAGCTCCGCTGCGATTATGCGCATCAGCGCGTTGAGGGCCGATTTCGACAAACGATAGGCGGGAAATCCGCCGCCCATTTCCGCAAGCTGTCCGGCGCCTGAGGACAAGTTGACGATACGCCCATAGCCGCGCTCGCGCATGCCGGAGACCGTCGCCTGGATCATTCGCAACGGTCCGACGGTGTTGGTGAGAAATGTCTGGTTGACGAGATCGCCCGATACGTCGAGGATGCTTGTGTCCTCCGGCAAAAGCCCTTCCTTCAAAATGGCAGCGTTGTTGACCGGCACATCGATGCGCCCAAAAAGGCCCCGCACCTCGGCGACGGCGGCACGGATACTGTCTGCGTCGGTGACGTCGAGCGCAACGACGGGCACATCAAACTCTTCAGCGGCAAGAGTGACCGCAGCCACTTTGCCCTTCTCAAGATCGCGCGCCGCGAGCACTGCGATCAGACCAAGACGCGACAATTGCCGCACGATCTCAAGCCCCATCCCGCGGTTCGTGCCCGTCAACAGGGCAACGCGTTTGTCCGTCATGGAAAGCCTCGCCTGTTAGCCTCTGCCAGCAAAGGCCATCAAGAGTCCGAGGCCCAACACGGCAAACGAGACGCCGGCCGCAATCCAAATTTTTTCTTTCGGGACCCTCGGGCCCATTTTCATGCCACCTGACTTCCTCGGCGGCCCCTTACCTTTCGATGATGCCGCGCCCGGCGGCAGGGCCGTGATCATGCCGTGCTTCAAGTGATTGGTGACCAACCACCAGTTCATAGGATAGGCGACGATGAAGCCGACCAACAACGCGATCGACATGCGGAACCAGAACAACCCGTGGGTGGGATCATGCGCCTCCGGCACAGCGCGCCAGGCGAGCACCGACACTGGGATCATGCCGCCCATGAGACAGTTCATAGACAACAGCTCGGAGATGAAGGTGTTCTTCAGCGATAAGGAATAGGACCCACCAAACATATCGCGCATGAACAGCGCCTGGAAGATCGTCCACCCGAACGCGAAGCCCAGAACGTACTCCAGCGCCACCTCGGTAAACACCGACAACGAGACGGCAGCCGCAATCACGGCACCGGCCAGAATACCAATGCCGTCGCCTGCCACGCAGTGCATGGTAGACCCCAGAACCTGACGCCAAGGTGCAGCCACGAAGCGCGCATGCTCCTCAGGATCATGCTTGCGGCAACCGAAGACGTAGAGCGCCAGCCCGATCGGTCCGAAATAGGCCGTCAGTAGGATAAAGCCCCACTTGAGGACGGGATTTGCCGGCGTGTGCTGGATGTCGAGCGCGACGTAGAGAACTGACGCCGCAGTCAACGTGAACCAGATCATCATGACCGCTACAAGCATCGTCGCCCCGCTTAGGTTGCTGCGGCACTGGGAGCTGCCGCGCTTTCGCCAAAGACGGGGGTTTTCTTGAAACGCTAAGTCGATCCGCGCCCGCCTACTCCTGTTGTATCGTCTCGAGGTAGTGCGTCAACATCAGCACACGCACATGCGGAGGCAGAAACCCGAACGCATACTCCGCGCCGGTAAAGCGTTTCCAAAACTCCGACATCTGGAAGGTCTCGTGCCCCAGCACCTCCTTCTTGCCGGAGATGATGCGATAGACGCGCCAGAATGGAAACGTGCCGTCGTTATTCTTGGCGATGCCCGTCAGATTGGTCGGCGCCTTGATCAACTGTTTGGCCATGGGGCCGTTGCCGGTGCCGTCGGCGCCGTGACAGGGCGCGCACTGCCACTCAAAATCGTCCTTACCGGCATTGATCACCGTCGGGTCGGGTTTGTCCTGCGCCAACGCCGGGGCGGTGACGCCAAGAAGCAGACCGGCAATGACGCAAAGGGCGGGAAGGGAAGAACGGGGGGTGCACAGCATGGGGGTCCTCCTGGGGCAGCACATTCGGTGTGCGAGGCTGCC
The DNA here is from genome assembly GCA_024230315.1 of Hyphomicrobium sp. Lineage (GTDB taxonomy): Bacteria > Pseudomonadota > Alphaproteobacteria > Rhizobiales > Hyphomicrobiaceae > Hyphomicrobium_A. The sequence goes on along the minus strand of JAAERO010000245.1, from coordinate 678 downwards.
TGTTGTTTGCGGTTGCCCCCAGCCTGCCCTGCCGCCGCGCGGTTGGCTTTGATGCAGCTCAAGAAGGGGAGGCGCGCGGGAGCGCCTCGCGGCGTTTGGCGCCCGAGGGGATGGTAACGGGGAGCGGGGCGGGTCGGGCCCTTCGCTTGGTCGATATGGATGCAGCCTTCGCCGCCCCACGCAGCGCAAGGGCTTGTCCGCCGCCATTCCCCAGATTGCATCCCTGCCCGGGGCGTCACCAACATTTTAGCGTCAAGGCGGAGCCATGCTTCGCATGTGGGGCGGAGCCATGCTTCGCATGGACGGCAGCACTGACGAGGGGAGAGCTTACGGCCCCTTTCCTGTTGCACCGACCCATCCCGTACAGTCCGCCAGCGCACGTCTGCACCCCCGGGCATTTGGAATGGGCGCCGCGAGTTTAAGGGGGTTAAGAGGAGGGGGGATATGTTCGTTATGGTGGCGGGAGGTTGCTTTGACGTAGAGGACACGCCGCGCTCTGAATCTTATGTCCGCTTTACCCCTGATACTATTGTAAAACTCCTATTGAGATCGCCAGCGAACAGTGATTCCGTCGTTTGACGTTATGGCGACGGAGGCATTGCGATGATGGGGCGGCGGGAACAGGGCCAAGGCCAGTTTTTCTATGATTTCGATCTGGAGCGCGTGATCCCGGATGAT
>JAAERO010000244.1 GCA_024230315.1 Hyphomicrobium sp. | reverse complement strand
TCTTTGGCATAATCAGTCCTCCTCAGGGCTAAAACCCATACTTCGAGTCGGACCACTTCACTGGGGGTGGATCAGGCCGCAGAAGATATAGAGCGGCAGATAGCAATAACAATCGTAGTAGCCATGAAAGAAGCGACCCTCCTGGCAGCCGTGCAGCGGGTCGTCGGTGGCGTCGAGATCGATGGTGATCTCGGCCGGAGGGCATAGATGCGCGTCCAAGAAGGCCGTGACAAAGAGGTCTTCGATCGCTGACGCCTCATGGCTGATGCGATGATAACGCGACGGGGCGAAGGCTACGCCTTCCTCAAGCGTCATGCTGAGCCCACGGATCGTGAAATGATCCACAAAGCTCGCCACGATCCATCTCCCCCCAAAAACCAGAAAATAGAAGTCTCCGGGTGGTTGGCTGTCGGGGTGGCAAACAGAAATGGAGAAAATGATGAGCGGGAAAGTGCTGAAATTCGCAAAGGTCAGAAGACAGGCCGCAGATCCGCAGCCCGAAAGGGTGTCGCTGCCCTTTACGCGGAGCGAGCTGTGACACGGGCACTCGAGCGACTGACTTGGAACCAGGCCAGCGCACTCGCTAATAGAAAAACGCCCACCGCTGCCGACATTGTCATTGCTCCCCCGGCGTCGAGCGATCCGACGCTCGCCCCAATCAGGACCGCAGCCGCGCTCTGGACCACGCTCGAGGTCCCTTGCTCGAGAGCAAGAATCTGTGGCAGGTGTTCAGGTGCACATTGCTCTTGCAGGTTGGACATGGTCAACATCCTGACAACGCCGGCGCCGGCGAAACCGAGCGCGAAGATCGCTCCCACTGACCAGATTCCGAAATCGGTGAGGAGGACGGCCCCGAGATAGCCAACCCCGACGAGACCGAGCGCATAGGAGACGACGGTGCCGCACCGCACGCTTGGGCGCAGCGTCAAGAGCATAATTGCGACGGGGCCAATAAGCATTCCTATGCCGCGGAAGGCGTAGAGTAGACCTACCCCTTCCCTGCCCAACTCGAACACATCATTGGCAAATATGGCGAGAAGCACCTGGGCTCCGGATCCGATGTAGACGGTCAGGCGCATGCAGAAAACGGTGAGGAGCGCACGGTTGGTCAGCAGATAGGTCACCGCCTTCATGAGATCTTGGAAAGTGGCTCCGGGGGGGGCGTCGTCGATTTCGAGGTTGGCGTGCGGTTTCGGGTGGATCCAGAAGACCAACAGTCCGCTTAGGACGAAACCCGCCGCGATGATGGTGAACAACTCGACGGGAAGGAGATCCGCGCCCAAAAAAGCTATCGGGCACCTCGAACAATGGCGCTTTTGGCTTTGTGGGTGCCGGCGGCGCGGCGTCAGGCGCGGTTGCGATGCTGGTCTGCCGCCTTCGCGGCGGCCTTTGCGTTGCCCTCAGGCCGTCTTGCAACGCCTTGGACGCAATTG
>JAAERO010000243.1 GCA_024230315.1 Hyphomicrobium sp. | reverse complement strand
GCGCTTCTTGAACGCCACACTCCATCGACGACGTGGGGTCCTTGATCTTGATGCCATGAGGTAAGTGTCCGCTTAAATCCAAGTGGACACTATGATTGCGTTCGCAGGGCTATGTAAGGCGCCGTTGGCCGGACGCTTACTTAGTTTGCGTACTGAGGGCACGTGATGAATCGACTCCTGCGCGGATCGAGCAGGGTCACACGGCAGTGTGTGGCGGTCGTAGGTGCTGCCACAATGCTCCTGGCGCCCATTGCTCCTGCCAATGCAGCAGAAGTGCATCCATCTAAGGTTGCTGGAGGTTACTGCACCTACGGCCCGCGTGAGCGCGCTGAGGAGCTATACCTCGACGGTATGGAGAAGCTTCAGGCTGGGCGGCGCGCATGGGCGCGAAGAACGTTCGAGAACCTCATCGCCCGTTATCCTCAAACGCCAGCCGCCGTTCGTGCACGCCGCCAACTCGGCGACCTCTATCCCAGCGTTAAGCAACCGGCTTTGAGTGCGCAGCGTGTATCGCCGAATGTACCTGCTGGGGCGCCGCTCACCCCTGATTTCGCCACGCCCGCACGCGCGATCGCTCCAGGTCCGAAATGGGACCGCGAGATGCGGCGCAGCGCTGTCATTCAAACAAAGCTCCGCTCGCAAGCCGGTGATCGGGTCTTCTTCAGTTCTGGAAGCGCCGCACTAGGGAGCAAGGCCCGCTCCGCGCTGGTCGCCCAGGCGCAATGGCTGAACTTGAACCGCGGCGTCGAAGCCACGATCGAGGGTCATGCGGACGAGCCGGGCACAGATGAGCAAAACGTGATCCTTTCGGCTCAGCGTGCCGAGGCTGTGCGCCAGCGTCTCGTGGAGGAGGGCGTGGCGGCGTACCGCCTGGAGATCTTGGCGCGCGGCCGCACGCGACGCGTGGCTGTCTGCTCGGCAGCCGAGTGTCGCGCGCAAAACCGCCGCGCCGTGACCATTGTCTTTGTCGGCGGGACGCACAAGCGGCTGGGCCTCAGCGCCGCCCCGAACGCCTCTAATAGCCGCGAAGAAAAGCAAATCGTGGGGCCCGCGCGACCAGTTAGAGCAACGGGAGTGCCCGAAAAGGTGGGCCTGCAACGTTGACAACCGGCGGGTTAATATCAAAACGTTGAAAAGCTTCTCCCAGGCTGCACCGTGATTGGCTGGGCGCCGTGGTTCTAAACGGCACAAATTCTGGAGCTCGAAACCGTGCTCGGTACAATGGACACATTCCTTCTATAGCTACCTTCGGATTGGAAATTCTTCGCCCATGCATCAGCATTCTGGTCCCATGTTCATAGCTGCTCTTATCACTTCGCTCCTCGTATTGACGGCCCCTGCGGGTGCCGACCCTGGGGCGAACGATGCTGAGCGTGGCTGGCAGTCGGCGCAAGTGCAGCCTCGGCAGGGACCGCCCAATGCGCAAACGCCATTGCAACCGGGTGCCCCAGCCGCGCAGTCGGTGCCGCGAGCTGGTGATGATGCCGGTCTAAGCAAACGGGTGGAGCAGCTCGAGGAACAACTCGTTGACATGCAAGTCGTGGTTGGGACGCTTCAGTCTTTGGCGCGACCTGGCCCATCGTCTGCACCAGCGGCAAGCAATAGTGCTTCAAGCTATTATGGCGGCGCCGAAAGCGGACGCATCGACGCGCTTGAGACGCAGATCCGCGCGCTCACCGCACAGATCGAGCAAATCGCCAATCAGGTGCGCGCTCTAGGTGCGCAGCCGCGCCGCAGCGATGCCGCCGGCGCGCCCGATGCAGGATACGGGCAGGCCCAATCGGCCGATATGCCAAGTTTTGGTTCCACCACGGTTACGGCTGGTTCGGATGACGCCATTGGCGGTCTCATTGAAGGGCAGAACGTGTCGTCTGGTTCAGTCGCCGCTCTTCCGCCAGCCAGCCCCGATCTGCAAGCAGGTCTGAACCAGTCTGGAAATCCCAAGCAACTCTATGAGACGGCCTACGGCAATCTGATGCAGCGGGACTATGGCGCGGCCCAGTCCGCTTTCGAGGACTTTCTCAGTCGTTATCCCAACGATTCACTTGCCGGCAATGCACAGTATTGGCTCGGCGAGGCGTACTTCGTGCGCGGTGAATACAAGGCTGCAGCCGGTGCCTTCCTAAAGGGATATCAAAGCTACTCTGGAAACGCCCGCGCTCCTGACAGCTTGTTGAAGCTTGCCTTGTCGCTGGACCGGCTCGGTCAAAAGGATGCCGCCTGCTCCTCTTATGCAGAGCTCAACACGAAATTTCCCAATGCGCCGCAGAACGTCAAAATGCGCGCCAAGTCGGAGCGCCAGCGCGTCGGCTGTCCCTGACGACGACACCGGCGGCACGTTGATCGAAGAAGAGCCAATCAGCGATGCCGAGCGTAACGCGCGGCTGGCGGTGCTTCAGCCTTTCCGTGTTCTCATCCTTGCCGTGTCGGGCGGCGCGGACAGCTTAGCGATGATGCATCTCGTCGCTGGCTGGTCGCGCTGGAACGAGCGCACACAGCGCACGATCATTGTTGCAACGGTTGATCACGGTCTGCGGCCGGAGTCGGGGAGCGAAGCGCAATGGGTAGCGAATGAAGCGCGCGCTCTTGGGCTTGCGCACGAGACTCTGGCTTGGGTAGGTGAAAAGCCCGAAGCCGGGATTCAGGATGCGGCACGCGAGGCGCGTTATAATCTTTTGGCGGAATTGAGTTGGCGTTTGCGCGAGGCCGGTCCCGTGGCCATCGTAACGGCTCACACGCAAGACGATCAGGCCGAGACATTTCTCATGCGGCTTGCACGCGGCAGCGGCCTTGATGGTTTAACCGGTATGTCGACCGCGCGACGTCTCGGCCGCGAGGCGGACTGTAAGTTGGTCCGTCCGTTCTTGGGACTTCCCGGGGCGCGCCTCGCTGCGACACTCAAATTTCACGGTCTTGAATGGATTGAAGACCCGAGCAATGAGCAGGACCAGTTTGAGCGCGTGCGCGTGCGCAAGGCGCGTGGGGAGCTGGAGCGGCTTGGTTTAACGAACGAAAAAATTGCGCTCAGTGCTCAGCGTTTAGAGCGCGCGCGCGCCGCGCTCGATGCGGCAGCCGACAAGCTCCAATCCGAATCAATCCTCGATGTGCACGACGGTGCGTTTGCCGATTTCGACGCGCAAGCTTTCTTCGCCGCGGCTGAGGAATTGCGTCTGCGTCTTCTCGCGCGATTGGTCTCTTCGTTCGGCGGCCAAGAAGAGGTTGCTCGCCTTGCAAAGCTCGAAGCGTTGGTCGATCGTCTTGCGCAGCCAGGCTTTGAGGGGGCCACGCTCGGGGGCTGCATCGTCTTTCGGCGTGGCGATAAGATCTGTGTCGTTCGCGAGCCGGGCCGCGCTGCTCTGCCGGAGTTGGCTTTGGCACCGGGGCACTTTGCCACGTGGGACCGGCGGTTCCGAGTATGGGCTGCGCCGAAGGAGCTTCACCCGCTTATCGTTCGCGCGCTGGGTGCCAACTGTTTTGCGCAGCTGCGCAAGCAACTTGAAGGTGGCCAAGAGCTTCCGCCAGCCCGAGCCGCAGCCACGCTACCGGCTTTTTGGCAGGGGGAGGAGCTGTTTGCCGTTCCCCATCTATTTCAGCCGCCGCACCCGTTTGCGGGCCATGGTCCCCAAGGACAGCGGTTGTGCTCGGCGGAATTCCTCTGGTAAGGCAAGGCGTCTCAGGATCAGCAGGTGCCGCGGAGCGGTCGTGGCTGCGACTGGCGGTCAGCGGCAGATTTAGGGCCGTTAAGCTAATTGGGAGGCTCAACCCTGTAACTTGGCAAGGAACGGGGTGATACTTATGTTAACGATGCTCGCGGAGGCGACGTCCGGATCGATCCTGCATTCGGGTATATTGGTGCGCCCCCGGGCTGTATAAGGAACGCAATGAATTCAAACTTCCAAAAGCTTGCCATCTGGGTTGTGATCCTGGTTCTGCTGGCTGCGCTCTTTAACCTTTTCAATAATCCGGCCCAGAGCCAGCGCGGCAAAGAGATCACCTACTCAGAATTTTTAAATGCGGTCGACGAGGGCAATGTCGCCGAGGTGACGCTTGCGGGCAGTCGCATTCAAGGCACGATGCGTGACGGTGCCGCTGCATTTTCCACCTACGCCCCGCAAGATCCCACGCTGGTCGAGCGCCTGCAAAAGAAGAACATTAAGTTCCGTGCGCGCCCCTCAGATGATGATGTGCCCTCGATCATGAGCATGCTGCTCAGCTGGTTCCCCATGCTGCTCCTGATTGCGGTGTGGATCTTCTTCATGCGTCAGATGCAGTCAGGCTCGGGCCGCGCCATGGGCTTTGGCAAGTCCAAGGCCAAGTTGCTCACTGAGCGCCAGGGGCGCGTGACGTTTGAGGATGTGGCTGGCGTCGATGAGGCCAAGGACGAGCTGCAAGAGATCGTCGAGTTCCTGCGTGATCCACAGAAGTTCCAGCGCCTGGGTGGGCGCATCCCGCGCGGTGCGCTGCTCGTTGGCCCGCCTGGTACCGGGAAAACGCTGCTTGCGCGTGCTATTGCGGGCGAAGCCAACGTGCCCTTCTTCACGATATCTGGTTCTGACTTCGTGGAGATGTTCGTGGGCGTTGGCGCATCGCGCGTGCGCGACATGTTCGAGCAGGCAAAGAAGAACGCACCTTGCATCATCTTCATTGACGAAATTGATGCTGTTGGCCGCCATCGTGGCGCGGGCCTCGGCGGCGGCAACGACGAGCGCGAACAGACGCTCAATCAACTCCTCGTCGAGATGGATGGCTTTGAGGCCAACGAAGGCGTTATTCTCATTGCGGCCACTAACCGTCCTGATGTGTTGGATCCGGCGCTTCTGCGTCCCGGCCGCTTTGACCGCCAAATAACAGTGCCTAACCCTGACATTGCGGGCCGCGAAAAAATCCTGCGCGTGCACATGCGCAAAGTTCCCGTTGCGCCCGATGTCGACCCCAAGGTCATTGCGCGCGGCACGCCCGGTTTCTCCGGTGCCGACTTGGCCAACATCGTCAACGAGGCCGCATTGTTGGCCGCGCGCCGCAACAGGCGGCTCGTGACACAGAGCGAGTTCGAGGATGCCAAGGACAAGGTCATGATGGGCGCGGAGCGGCGCTCCATGGTCATGACCGAGGAGGAGAAGCTTGCCACCGCTTACCACGAGGCCGGGCACGCGCTTGTCAGTGTCAAGGTCCCCGGCGGCGATCCTCTCCACAAGGTCACGATCATCCCGCGCGGTCGCGCGCTGGGCATCACCATGAACCTGCCCGAGCGCGACAAGCTCAGCTACTCCAAGCAATGGTGTGAGGCGCGCATCGCGATGTCCTTCGGCGGCCGCATCGCCGAGCAGCTCATCTATGGCAAGGACCACCTCAACACCGGAGCATCTAGCGACATCACGCAGGCAACGCAACTTGCTAGGAGCATGGTCACCGAATGGGGTATGAGCGAGAAGCTTGGCCCCTTGCGTTACAATGAGAACCAGCAAGAGGTCTTCCTCGGCCATGCCATTACGCAGCGCCAGAACATGTCGCAAGACACAGCAAAGCTCATCGACCAGGAGGTTCGCCGCATCGTCACCGAAGGCGAGGAGAAGGCGCGCGTAGTCTTGACCGCGCACCGCACCGAGCTCGAAGCCATCACGCAGACGCTTATGGAGTTCGAGACCATCAACGGCGAAGAGGTGAAGGCCTTGATGCGCGGCGAGAAGATCATGCGCACGCCGGACGATGATGGATCGGTTGAAACGGTCAGCTCTGCGGTTCCCTCCACGGGTGGCCGTGCGCGCCCGCGCGACGAGCTAGATACCGGCGGCATGGAGCCCCAACCGCAATCGTGATGAGCACGACTTGCGCCGTTCTTCGGCGGTGATAAACGTCTTATAAGGTGCGGCCGCGGGATATCTCGCGGCCGTAGCTTTTTATTCAGGGAGACCGGGGGTATGCAGCGCTCAATCTACATCCGCCCCGTGGGCCTGTTCCCCGCGCCCTTGGAGGAGGGCGAACAAGCATGGGGCGGGTTGCCGCTCGCGGGCCAGCCTCTGCGCTTTGCAGCGGTGGAAATTATCGAGCGCGAGGGAAAGACCGCCAACCGGCGCATCGTAGCGCTTGGAGATGCGTTCGAGCGCGATTGGGGCCGGTACACACTTGCTGCCTCTGATCTCCTCGAAGCGATCCGCGCACCACGCGCGCGCCTTGCCGGTTTGGCGCTCGATCGCCCGCGCATTATGGGCATCGTCAATGTTACCCCTGATAGCTTCTCCGACGGTGGAATGCTGGGCTCTGCCCAAGATGCGATCGATCACGGCCTGCGGCTTGCAGAGGAAGGCGCCGACATTCTCGATATCGGCGGCGAGTCGACACGCCCCGGGGCCGATCCTGTGTCGCTTGAGGAAGAGCTTGCGCACGTCATCCCCGTGATCGAAGGATTGCGGGCCAAAACCGAGACGCTTATTTCCATCGATACGCGCAAGGCGGAAGTGATGCGCCGCGCCGTGGCCGCAGGTGCAGATATCCTCAATGACGTTTCCGCTCTGACTTACGATCCCCAATCCCTCGCAGTCGCTGCTGAGACGGGCTTGCCTGTCATCCTGATGCACGCGCAGGGCGATCCCAAGACGATGAATGACGACCCGCAATACGCCGATGTGGTGCTCGACGTGTTCGACTTCCTGGAAAAGCGCATTGCGGCCTGCGAAGCTGCTGGCATCCCTAGATCCAAGCTCGTGGCCGATCCCGGAATCGGGTTTGGCAAGCACCTGCATCACAACGTTGCAGTGATGTCGGCGCTGTCGCTCTATCACGCGCTGGGGGTCCCGGTTCTGATCGGCGCTTCGCGCAAAAAGCTCATCGATCGCATCTGCGATGTCCCAAACCCGAAGGATAGGGTCCCGGGCTCGCTGGCGGCGGCCCTGGCGGGAGCCGCCCAGGGCGTCCAGATCACTCGCGTGCATGACGTGGCGGCGACCCGCCAGGCTCTGGCCGTGTGGGAGGCCGTCCTCAAGGGATCGGACAAGGTCCTAGGATAATCGTTGAAAAAGTCCCGCACGCACACCTTATTGCCAAGGTTTTCACCTTTGTTAGGGGCTGTGATGTAAGGTTCCAACATACCTTTTTACTTCCGGAATGCCCCTTCAGGCTGCGAATGTGGCCCGAGGGAATTTACCATCATAGAACCACAAGGCCGGGCGGCATGAGTACCATCCCCGGTTACACAGGATCGAGTTACGAGGGGACGCATGTCGCGCCGATATTTTGGAACTGACGGGATACGCGGCCTTGCCAACCGCCATCCGATGACGTCGGAGGTGGCGCTCAAGGTCGGCATGGGCGCCGGCAAGATTTTCCAGAACGGTGCATATCGTCATCGTGTCGTCATTGGCAAAGACACGCGCCTGTCGGGCTACATGCTCGAAGCCGCGCTCATGTCGGGCTTCACCGCGGTCGGCATGGACGTATTCCTGTTAGGTCCGATGCCGACCCCTGCCGTTGCCATGCTCACCCGATCGTTGCGCGCCGACCTGGGCGTCATGATCTCGGCGTCCCACAATCCTTACGCCGACAACGGCATCAAGCTGTTTGCTCCCGACGGCTACAAGCTCTCCGACGAAACAGAAAGTCGGATCGAGGAGCTGATCGATGGCGATACGACCGAGCTCCTCGCTGGACCAGATGCCATCGGCCATGCGACGCGCGTTGAGAGTGCGCAAGAACGCTACATTGAGTTTGCCAAGCGCACACTGCCCAAGAATCTACGGCTCGACGGTCTTAGGATCGTTATCGATTGCGCCAACGGGGCGGGCTACAAGGTCGCTCCCGAAGCGCTATGGGAGCTTGGCGCCGAAGTCATCAAGATTGGCGTCGATCCCAACGGTCGAAACATAAACGACAAGTGCGGGACGACAGCACCGGACGTGCTTATAGCAAAGGTCTGCGAGGTTCGCGCCGACATCGGAATAGCGCTTGACGGTGACGCCGACCGCGTCGTGATCATCAACGAGCAGGGCGAGATCGTCGATGGCGATCAGCTCATGGCCGTGATTGCCGAGACCTGGCATCGGCGTGGCAAGCTTGCGGCCGGCGGCTTGGTCGCCACCGTGATGAGCAACCTTGGCCTTGAGCGCTACTTGAAGAGCCTTGGGCTCACGCTTACGCGCACGCCCGTCGGCGACCGCTATGTCGTCGAGCACATGCGCAAGCACGGCTATAATGTTGGAGGCGAGCAGTCAGGCCATATCGTGCTGTCCGACTTCGTCACCACTGGCGACGGGATTGTTACCGCTCTGCAAATCCTCGCCGTGGTGGTCTCGACTGGCAAACCCGTGAGCGAGGTCACGAACCGGTTCGTGCCCCTACCACAGATCTTGCGGAACGTGCGTTACGCTAACGGCCATCCACTCGAGGACGCCCGTGTCATGCGCGCTATCGATTCGGGCAAGGCCAAGCTCGGTCAAGCCGGCCGCCTTGTCATTCGTCCTTCTGGAACCGAGCCCGTCATTCGCGTCATGGCCGAAGGTGACGATGAGGGGCTGGTCTCATCGGTCGTTGGCGACATTGTCGAGGCCGTCAGGGCTGCTGCCGCCGCTTGACGACGTACGTGCGGTAATTCCATTTTTGTGGACGATGCCATTGCGTCGCGAAGGCCGCACACGGCTTGCGTGCTCTTAACGCAATGTTAACCCGCCCGCATTGCCGCCCGTCCGTGCCGCGTTGAGACGGCAGTTAAGGCTCCCTTAAGGGCACCTCGAAAAACAACCCATACTCCGATTTATGCGAGTCTGATGCCTGACAGATTGATTCGGGCGGGGCACGATGGCGCAGATTGGGTTTTTCGATTCCGACAGGCGGCTTGAGCTTCTGTCGAAGAAAGGTG
>JAAERO010000242.1 GCA_024230315.1 Hyphomicrobium sp. | reverse complement strand
GCGCTTCTTGAACGCCACACTCCATCGACGACGTGGGGTCCTTGATCTTGATGCCATGAGGTAAGTGTCCGCTTAAATCCAAGTGGACACTATGATTGCGTTCGCAGGGCTATGTAAGGCGCGGTTGGCCGGACGCTTACATTTAGAGTAAGATTCACGTTCTTGTTGGAGACCTCCCGGACTTGGCGAGCGATTCCATCAAGAACGACCTTGCTCTAGTTGGCAGAGGTGCCTTCACGCTCGTTTGCCGACACGACAGCAACCTCTTCGCCAGTATGCACGGATTTCAGCTGACTCACGTCATCCAGCGCCAGGGCCCATATGTTACAGGGGCTCGCGAGCCGGATCTCGCCTCTTCTAGACATGGGGGTCAGCCCAAACCCGATCGCGATGGAGTCTCCATCCGGCCAAAAGGCGATCTCGCCAGCGCTCACCACCTCGCGCGCGTCCGGCTCAGCGTCCGTGCATACGGGCGCCTGAAAGTAGACCTCATGGCCCCACACCTGCGCTGATGCATAGATGGGCAAGGCGGCCCAGATACGCTCCGCCGTCGGCGTTTCCAAGAGCCTTGCGCGGATCGCAACATTCCCTGCCCGGATTACGATCTCCCGCATTACGCACCTCCAAGAGCCCGTCAGCCGCCTACTGCCGTTACCGACATCTTCTCACCCGGACGCACGACTTTCAATACCCTGACGTCATCAAGAGCCCGGGCCCACAGGTTGCAGGGGCGCGGCAGACGGCACTCATTGAGGCGGGAAATGAGGGTGCGGCCAAAGACGATGATAATGCGGTCGTCATCAACCCAGAAGCAGATATCGCCCGGCGTGACAACCGTTCGGGCGGTGGGCTCGCGCCCGGATTCTACGTGCGTTTCGAAATGGATGGCTTCCCCCCACGTCTTGGCCGTGGAGTGGAGCGGAAGGGCGCGCCAGACCCGGTCAGCAGTCGGTGTGTCGAGAAGCCGGGCCCGTATCTTTACCTTCCCCGCGCTGATCTCGACGCGGCGATCGGCTGCTTTGGCGGTACGCTTGCCACTTGGTTTGAGATTGGCTTTCACCGATTGCTTTTGACCCTTGTAAAGATTAGCCGGCATCGCGGGTTAGGCACGAGCACCGCAGTATCCCGATGCCTCACGCGGGGGGAGGTCCGAAGACAACGACAGCGTTGAGGCCTCCAAAGGCGAAGGAGTTCGACATGGCGTAGTTGACTTTGAGGTCGCGACCCACATTGGGGATATAGTCAAGATCACACTCGGGATCGGCCTCGTCGAGCCCAATGGTTGGCGGCACCCAACCCTCGTCGATGGTGCGGATGCAGACCACCGCTTCAAGCCCACCACCAGCACCAAGCGGGTGACCGTGCATCGACTTGGTCGATGAGATTGCCAGGCTCTTGGCGTGGTTGCCAAAGACCGCCTTGATAGCTCTTGTTTCATTGACGTCGTTAATGGTCGTCGCGGTGCCGTGCGCGCTCAGGTACTCAATGTCGGAGGGTGCCAGACCGGATTCGTCTAACGCTTGGCGCATCGCCTCTCTTGGGCCCTCGATATCGGGATTTACCATGTCCTTCGCGTCTGACGACATGCCGTATCCTACGAGCTCGGCCAGGATCTTTGCGCCACGCTCCTTAGCGTGCTCCAAGGACTCCATCACCAGAATGCCGGCGCCCTCAGCGAGAACGGTACCGTTGCGCTTCTTTGCAAAGGGAAAGCAACCTTCGGGTGACAACACGTGAAGCGCCTGCCAAGCCTTCATGGTGCCGTAGTTAATGACCGACTCCGATGCGCCAGCAATCGCAACGTCGACAATGCCGTGGCGAATGTAATCGCGCGCGAGACCTAAGGCATGGGTTGCCGTCGAGCACGCACTGCAAGTTGCGAATGTCGGACCTTTCACGCCAAATTCGATGCCGACGTGTGCGCTGGCCGAAGAACCAATGATGCGCAGCAGCGTCAGCGGGTGGGTTGCGCGCTTCCCTTCGATAAACAAAGAGCGATAGGAGTTCTCAAAGGTCACGAGACCGCCAGCGCCCGAGCCAACGATGCAAGCCGAGCGGTAGGGATCAGCGATCGGGAACTCAAGGCCAGACTGCTTAACTGCCTCGTCGGCCGCCGCCGCGGCAAACCACGAGTAACGGTCGGCGTGCATGACAAGCTTATCGCGTTTGAAGTGCTTCAGCCGCACCTTGGGATCAAAATCCTTGATCTGCGCTGCAATCAGAATTTTGAGATCTTCAAGCGGGAACCCGCCAAGCTCACTGACTCCGCACTTGCTGACCTTCATTGAATTCCAGAAGTCGTCGACGGAAAGGCCGATGGACGTAATGACGCCGGTCCCCGTCACGACGACGCGGCGTGCGTCGCTCGCCTTTGCCATGGCTGTCCTTTACCTGACGGTTGTGGGCATCACCGGGACGCCGCTGGGTAAGCTGACACTGCGAGCTGGCGAATGCCTTGCTGGCAGCTCGCAAATGAAAGTGTCACTAGACGGTGGCCGCTAGGCCTTGGCCGCATCGGCGCCAGCTGCCTCAGGACCCTTTTGAACCAAATCCTTAACGCGATCAACGACGGAACCGACCGTCTTGAAGTCCTCAACGTCTTCATTCGCGTTATAGGGAATCTCAATGCTGAACGTGTCCTCGATGTCGAAAACGATCATCGCCAGATCGAGCGATTCAATGTTGAGATCCGCCAACGGGGTCGAAAGCGAAATGTCGTCCCTCGGCTCCTTCATGTGCTTCTTCAGGATCTCGACGATCTTCGTTCCAACTTCGTCCATATCACTCTCCCACCCTCGCTCTAACCAAGCCAGGGGCCCGTGTCGCTTAGTTACCTAACCAGTGCACTAACGTAAGGCCAATACCACAACAAGCTGTCGCGTCACATATCCTTAAACGACAATCGAGTCCAGCCATGCCGCTAGTGCTGACCCACCCCGCTTGAACACCCGAGCTGAGCCGACTTCGGCGCCCTCAGACCCACTTCGTGGGGCTCAGGAGCGCGGTTTCCAGGGGATCTGGGCTTTGAACTGAAGCTCGACGCTACCGCTATGGTCATGGCCCCTGTTAGGGTGTTCAATATCACGGCAGATCTCAACGCCATGTTACCTTCGGAACCCATTCCCAGAATGACACAGACCCGCCAGGGCGCTTGGCCTTAAGTAGGAGCCTCGGGACCAGCCTTAGCATGACGACCAAAGTCCCCGTTAACGCGCCGGCCGCAGGAACTGAATCCTCGCTGCCATTGCTCAGGCAATACCCCGAAGGTGTTGACTGGCATATGCCGCTGGCCATCGCGCCGTTTTATACTCTCCTCGACGATACGGTGGCGAAATTCGGTCATCTCACGTGCACGAATTTCCTCGGCAACAAGCTGACCTATGCGGAGATAGGAGAGCTTGTCGATCACGCGACGGCAGGGCTGCAACGCGCCGGCGTCGGCAAGGGGACCAAAGTCGGCCTCTTCCTGCCCAACTCCCCGACCTTTATCATTTACTTTTTTGCGGTGCTGAAGGCCGGTGGCACCGTGGTCAACTACAACCCCCTCTACACGGTGAGAGAGCTTGCCTACCAGATCAAGGACAGCGACACCGACTTGATGGTGACGTTTGATTTGAAGGCCCTGTTCGAGAAGGTCGACGCTTTGCTTCAGTCCGGCGCGCTGCCGCGTGCCATCGTTTGCTCGTTTGCCACACTGCTACCGGGAGCCAAGGCGGTTCTCTTCAGGCTCTTCAAGTCCAAGGCGATTGCCCGCCCGCTCGCATCACCGGTTCGCGAGCGCATCATCCTCGAAGTCGACCTGCTCTCAGGTGCGGACAAACCCAAACGCGTTGCCATCGATCCCTTAAGCGACGTCGCCGTGTTGCAGTACACCGGCGGGACCACGGGGACGCCCAAGGGCGCGATGCTCACCCATGCCAATATCTATGTAAACGTACAGCAGGTGTCGGCCTGGGCGCCTGAGCTTATTACAGGTGAAGAGCGCGTTCTGGGATTGCTGCCCTTCTTCCATGTCTTCGCGCTGACCGTCGTGATGAATTTTGGGATCGCAAAGGCTGCCGAGATCATCATCATGCCGCGCTTCGCGCTCGATGAGTCGCTGCGTCTGATCACCAAATCGAAGCCGACTGTGATGCCGGGCGTACCCACGCTTTTCAACGCGATTATGAACCATCCAAGAATCAAGAGCTTCGACCTCTCCTCGCTTAAGTTCTGTCTTTCTGGAGGCGCGGCGCTACCCGTTGAGGTCAAACAGCAGTTCGAGACCATAACGGGTTGCAAAGTCGTCGAGGGTTACGGCCTTTCGGAAACCTCGCCTGTCGCCACTTGCAATCCCCTCGATGGACCCGTGACGCCCGGATCGATCGGTCTGCCTCTTCCTGGGACGATCCTGTCTCTGCGGGATCTGGCAGATCGCACGAAGGAGGTGCCGCAGGGCGAGAAAGGCGAGATCTGCATCAAGGGGCCTCAGGTGATGCTTGGATATTACAAGCGGCCAGAAGAAACGGCCGAGCAATTCGTCGGTGAATATCTGCGCACAGGCGATGTGGCGCGCATGGACGAGGAGGGCTTCTTCTACATCGAGGACCGCATCAAGGACCTCATCATCTGCTCCGGCTTTAACGTCTATCCCCGCCGCATCGAGGAAGCCATCTACGAGCACGCAGCCGTCGAGGAGGTCACGGTCATCGGCATCAAGGATAAGAAGCGGGACGAGGCACCCAAGGCATTTATTAAGCTCAAGGAGGGGATGGCTGCGGCCGAGGAACATATTCTCGAGCATCTAAAGCCGCTGATTTCCAAGATCGAGATGCCGGCCGTGATCGAGTTTCGCGATGCGCTGCCAAAAACCATAATCGGCAAGCTCTCCAAGAAGGAGCTCAAGGCCGAGGAGGCTGAGCGCGAAAAGGCGTCGCGCAGTTAAGCGTCTAGAGTAAGATCGTTCTTGATTGAATCGCTCGCCATGCCCGGGAGGTTTCCAACAGATAGGTGAACCCTACTCTCAATCAAAAGTGTAGAGACTGATTCACGTTTCACTTGGAACGGCTCAAATGCGTCCAAGTGAACCAATCAGACTCCAGGCTAGCGATAAAGGTCAGCGCGGGTCGGCGGTAGCGCCGGTGGTCCCTTGGCCGACTTGGAGACAAGGGTCTGAAAGATGCGCGCCGTGCCGCGCGAGAATGCGAGCGAAACGCCGGCTAGGTAAAGTACCCAAATGCGATATTTCTCTTCACCCACATAAGAAATGGCGCGCTCGCGCTCCGCTGTCAGGCGCTCGCACCACAGCTTGCATGTGCGCGCATAATGCATACGCCACGCCTCGACGTCCTGTATCTCAAAACCCGCGCGCTCCATGGCGACAATGGAACGGCCTATATCGTCCAGCTCACCGCCGGGAAAGATGTACTTGGCAATGGCGCGCTGCTCGGGACGCAGCCGTTTCTTCAGCCAGCCCTTCCTTGGTGCTCGACGCGCAATGGCGTGATTGAGAAAGAGTCCATCTTCTGAAAGAAGCGAGCGCATTTTCTGCATATACGTTGGAATGCTCTTGAGACCGATGTGCTCGTACATGCCGATAGAGGCGATCTTGTCAAAGCGGCCGCTCATGGCGGAATAGTCCTTCAGCTCGAACGTCACCTTCTCCTCAAGCCCCAGCCGCTTCACCTTCTCGCGCGCGTAATCGAGCTGGGCTTGCGAGAGTGTGATGCCGTGAGCAGTAACGCCGTAGGCTTTCGCCGCGTGACAGATGAGGCCGCCCCAACCGCAGCCGATGTCGAGCAACCGCTCACCAGGCTTCAATCGCAGCTTGCGGCAGATCATTTCCAGCTTGTCGGTCTGCGCCTGC
The DNA here is from genome assembly GCA_024230315.1 of Hyphomicrobium sp. GTDB lineage: Bacteria > Pseudomonadota > Alphaproteobacteria > Rhizobiales > Hyphomicrobiaceae > Hyphomicrobium_A. The sequence goes on along the minus strand of JAAERO010000242.1, from coordinate 10,981 downwards.
GCGATGTCGTTCTGCCAGTCCGTATAATAGGCGCAGGAGTAGACCATCTCGGGATCAAGAAAGAGCGCATAGAATTCGTTGGAAAGATCATAGTGGAACTGGATGAAGTCCTTGTTGTCGGTTGTCTTGCGACTGCGCCCAGTGATTTCGCCCTCGAAGCCCTGGTCTTCGAAGGCATCGTCGCCGCGCGCCAGTAGAAACGGCACAAGCTTGGCCGCCAGCTTAAGGGCTTCGCGACCCTTGAGCTTCACACTGCGCCCGCCACGATTGAGCTGAGAGCTAAGGTCAACGATCATGCCGCCGGAGAAATCGATCCCTTTGTCAACGTAGTGGCGAATGAAATTGTCGAGCGTCGGCCGGCGCAGGAGCGAGCCAATAACCCCTGGCCCGGCGATGCTTAGGACAAAAGGGCCGGTGACGTTGTCGCCAAGCGGCGTCAGCGAGCCATCCCAAAGCCGCAGCGAAGCATTGAGATTAAGTTTGGTAGCCAGCTCACTGGCAAGTCCCTTCGCTGCCTCAAGCTGGCGCGCGTCCTTTTTGGTGCTCATTGGCGCAACTGCCCCGTCTTAAGTCTGTGTCAGGCTCGCAGGGTCTGGCATCGGGGGCACTCAAGATCAAGCCGCCTGATGCAATTAAGCCGCGTCCTTGCTCTCCATGATGGCCGCGACCCCCATGCCGCCGGCGGTGCAAATCGAGATGAGGCCGCGTCCACCTTGCTCGCTCAAGAGTTTGGCGAGATTGGCCATGATGCGCGCACCGGTCGCAGCAAAAGGATGACCGAAGGCGATTGAAGAGCCCTTCACGTTGAGCTTAGAGCGGTCGATAGACCCCAGTGGCTCAGACCTGCCGAGATTGGATTTGCAGTACTCGGGATCCTCCCACGCCTTCAGCGTCGCCAGCACCTGAGCAGCGAACGCCTCGTGGATTTCGTAGAAGTCGAAGTCCTGAAGTTTTAGGCCGGCGCGGTCGAGCATTTTTGAGACGGCAATGGTCGGCGCCATCAGCAATCCATCGCCGCCGACGAAATCGTTGGCAGCGGCTTGAGACCACCTCAAGTAGGCCTGCACAGAGAGCCCATGTTTTTTGGCCCACCCTTCTGATGCGAGAAGAACGGCTGCGGCGCCGTCGGTCAGCGGTGTAGAGTTGGCGGCCGTCAGCGTACCCCGCTCTGACTTCTCAAACGCCGCCTTGAGCGAGGCGAGCTTTTCCATCGTCGCATCTTTGCGAATGTTGTTGTCGCGGAACACACCTGAGAAAGGCGTCACCAGATCGTCCATGTAGCCAGAGCGATAGGCCTCTGCTGCCTTCTTGTGGCTTTCCAGCGCAAATTCGTCCTGGTCTGCACGCAATATGTCCCAAACCTGCGCCATCAGCTCGCAGTGCTCGCCCATAGTGAGCCCTGTGCGCGGCTCTGCAACGGAAGGCGGTTTCGGTGCGAGCTCGCCGGGCGAAAAGCCCTTAAAGAGCTTAATCTTGTTGAGCATCGACTTTTGCTGAGCCACCTTCGTCAAACGTTGCGCCAGCTTTCTTGAGATCACGATGGGCGCGTCTGACGTCGTATCTGAGCCGACAGAGATGGCGCATTCAATCTCGCCGGTCGCAATCTTGGCCGCGGAGCCAAGACCACCCTGCAAGCTCGTCCCGCACGCCTGCATCATCGTGATGCCAGGCGTCGAGGCTGCGAGCGTCGTACCGAGCACCGCCTCGCGCGTCAGATTGAAGTCTTTCGCATGAGTGACGACGGCGCCACCGACGATCTCATCGATATGTTGGCCTTTGAGCTTGTAGCGATTGACGAGCGCGTTGAGTGCACCGGTCATCATTTCGAGATTGGATAGGTCCGCATAGAAGGTGTGGGAGCGGCAAAAGGGGATGCGCACCCCGCCGATAACTGCAACCCGCCTCATTATTCGCTGCATGAACTCAAGCTCCCAAACCTAAGGGCGACCGTCAGTCGCGTAACTTAACTATTCAGCTGCTGCGCAGGCTGTCGCGCTGCCGGCCTCGCTTGCCTTGTAGTGCAAAGGCCCGCCCCGGAACGGCGCAAAACCCGTACCGAAAATCAGGCCCGCATCCACCAGATCGGTGGTCTCGACCACATGTTCATCAAGGCTCTTTTGCGCCTCCACGATCATGGGCTCGACCAGCTCACGTCCAAGCCGCTCCATCGCAGCCTTGTCGAATGCTTTGTCTGACTTTTCAATCTTACCCTTCTTCCACACGTAGAAGCCCTCGCCCGTCTTCTTGCCCAGCTTTCCTTCGGCCACGAGCCGTTCAAGCTTTGAGTCCTCAGAAGGGTAACCGAGTATCTTGGCAACGTGGGCGCACACATCGAGGCCAACGGAATCGGCCAACTCGATTGGGCCCATGGGCATACCAAATGTGCGTGCCGCCTCGTCTATCCGCTCCTTGTCCTCGCCTTTCTCCAACCGATGCATGGCGCCGAACATATAGGGCGTAAGCACGCGGTTGACCAAAAAGCCGGGCACGCTCTTCGTGATGAGCGGGAATTTGTCGATCGCCGTTACGAAGGCGGCACCGCGCTTAATTTCGTCCTCGCGGCTGGAAGCGCCTCGGACCACCTCCACCAGGGGCATGAGTGCGACAGGGTTGAAGAAGTGCAGCCCAATGAGGCGTCCAGGGTCGGGGAGCCCTTTGGCAATGTCTTCGATCTGCAGCGAGGATGTATTGGTCGCCAATAGAGCATCAGACTTGATCTTGCCCTCGATTTCGGTGAGCACCTTCTGCTTGATTTCCAGGTTTTCCACGATCGCCTCGATCACGACGTCGGCGCGATCAAGCCCCTCGCCATTGGGATCGGCAATGAGCCGCGCCTTGGCCGCATTGCGCTGGGCCGAGGTCTTAAATTTACGCGCTAAAAGTTTGCCCTGCCCGGCAATACCTTTCTCAATCTGCTCTGGCGAGATGTCTTGCAGTGTCACCTCCATACCCGAGACAACGCACCAGCCAGCGATATCGGCACCCATCGTGCCGGCGCCAACAACGTGGACGCGCTGCGGACGCCAGCCAAACGTCTTTGGCGCCTGCCCCTTTAACAGCTCAGAAAGCCGGAACACGCGGCGCAGGTTGCGTGATTGATCCGACACCATGAGCGGCGCAAAGGCACGCGTCTCAGCCGCCTTCATCGCCTCCTCATTGCCGCCATGTCGCTCAAATAGATCGATAAGACGGAAGGGCGCGGGATAGTGATCCTCGCGCACCTTCTTTTTCGTTTCTTGGCGCATGCGGTTGGCGAGCAGCCCCCGTATCGGCCACATCGTGAGCGATGCCATCGCATAACCTGCAGGCTTCGATTTACGCTTTCTCAGAACTGCTTTGCGGGCCGCCCAGAGTAACGTGCCACGGCTTTCAACAAGTTGATCGACAAAACCTGCGGCACGCGCCGCCGACGCGCTCATCATCCTACCGGTCAGCATGGCCTGCATACCCGACAGCGCCCCAGCCTGACGGATAGAACGTGCCGTACCGTTGAAACCGGGGAAAATGCCGAGTTTGACCTCTGGGAATCCGAGGCGGGTTCCAGGATCGCGGGTCGCAATTCTATAGTGGCACGCCAGGGCCAACTCGAGGCCGCCGCCTAAGCAGAAGCCGTTGATCGCTGCCACGACCGGCACGGGCAAACGCTCGATGCGCTCGAATAGGGCATTCACCGGCCGCAGTTTGTCGATGACGTCAATCTGGGTGGCAAGGTCTTCGAATTCGCGGATGTCAGCCCCCACAATAAAGCCGCGCGGTTTGGCAGAGGAAATGACGAGGCCACGGATTTCGCGCTTGCGCGCGCCCTGCTCAACGTTCTGGACGATTTCCATTAGTTCTTCGAACGGACGGCGGCCCAACGAATTTTGACTCTCACCGTCGCGATCGAACGCGGCCCACGCGACACCCCATTGATCGACGAAATATTTCCAGTCTTTCAATTCGGGCAACGGCTTCGATACTGATTTGAACATTCACGGACCTCTTTGCGGGGTGCCCTGCTCGATCGCGCCACACACTTTAACGACCAGGGGACCTTCTAGCTGCGTTTTACTCTGCCGCAGCGCTTTCCCCGCGGCGCGAGTTGTGCCCCACCTTCACGTAATGGGGCTTCACCTCTGTAGGATCGAAATCGTCGACGGCAATGACGCGCGCGGTGAGTACTTCAACCTCGCACAGCAACTGGCCCTCACTCTCAGTCAAGACCCCCTTTGCGACCGCGTCTCCGATCCAGTCCATGCCATGATAGCGGCGCACGGTCCCGGCTTGAATTGCGCGTTCAAGCTTCTTCTCCGTCTCCTCCGCCGCGACCACTTTTTTGAGCGTGACTTCTAATAGTCCCGTCGGATCCTCAACGTCCTGCGAGACGTAGATATGACACGTGAGGCGATCACGCACCTCGGGAACCTGCAGCACAAGCCTGACCACGCGGTGGCCAAGATCATCGCTCGCAGGCCGGTAAGGACAACCCAGCGGGAAGACCACAGTGCGCATCAACCACCGCAACGGCGCAACGGGGAAGTTGTTAATGACGCCGCACATTGCCTCTTGGAAACGGAAAAGCCCATTGGCCGCGGCCAGAGCCACGATATCCTTGTCGCTCGACAACTTACCGTCATCCTCGAAGCGCTTCAAAACACACGCAACAAAGAAGAGCTCCGAGAGTGCGTCGGCCAAGCGTCCCGTAAGCTTTTGCTTTGTCTTGAGACCGCCGCCAAGAATGACAACGGTCACGTCCGCGACGAAGGCAAAGTTGCGGCTCGCGCGTCCAAGTTGGCGATACCATTGCGCCTGGCCGGCAGAATGCTCAGGCTGGGCGCCGAAGTGGCCGCCTGTGAGATTGTGGAAGAAGGCCCCGCACGCATTTGAGACTGAGAATGCGATGTGATCGCCAAACGCCTTCTCGAACTTTTCCTGCCCGCGCTCGCTATCCAGGTCCTGGGCTGCATGAATTTCGTCAAAGAGATAGGGGTGCGAACGCAGCGCACCTTGCGCAAAGGTGATCAACGTGCGCGTCAGGATATTGGCGCCTTCCACCGTGATGCCGACGGGAACCATCTGGTAGGCCGATTGCAGGTAATTCGACGGCCCATCGCAAATGGCGCGGCCTCCGTGCACGTCGAAGGCATCGTTGACCGACTGGCGCATACGCTCCGTCGTCTGGTACTTCATCAAGGCCGAAAGCACTGAGGGGCGCTCGCCGCGTGAAACCATGGCCGCCGTAACGCCGCGCGCCGCCTCACAGACGTAGGCATTTTCGATCATGCGTGCCAGCGGCTCCTCGATGCCTTCCATGCGCGCCACGGGCAATCCGAACTGCTTGCGAATACGCCCATAGGCGGTAGTGAAACGCAGTAACGCCTTGGCCCCCCCGGTCGCCGAGGACGGCAGCGATATGGCGCGACCAGCCGACAGGCACTCCATCAGCATGCGCCAACCCTGGCCTACCATCTTCTCGCCGCCGATCACCCAATCGATAGGAATGAAAACGTCCTTGCCCCAGTTGGGACCGTTGGGGAATGCGTTGCCAGACGGCAAATGCTGGCGACCGATGTTGACGCCGGGATGCGTCGTCGGGATCATCGCGACGGTGATGCCAATGTTCTCGCCCTTGCCCAGGATTTTGTCGGGATCGAACAGCCGGAACGCGAGACCAAGCAGCGTCGCATTGGGACCCAGGGTGATGTAGCGCTTATCCCACGTCAGGCGGATGCCGACGACATCCTTGCCGTCGTGCTGGCCGCGCGTGACGATACCGATGTCACGCATGGTCGCCGCGTCGGAGCCCGACGTCGGACCCGTCAAGGCGAAGCAAGGAACTTCCTCACCGGCCGCCAGGCGCGGCAGGTAGTGTGCCATCTGTTCCTTGGTGCCGTACTTCTCAATCAGCTCACCTGGCCCCAGAGAATTTGGCACCATGACGACGGTGACAACGTCAGGGGAGCGCGAGGCGATCTTGCCGATGATGAGCGATTGCGCCTGGGCCGAGAATCCAAGGCCGCCATGCTCTTTGGAGATGAGCATCCCGAGGAAGCCGTGCTTCTTGACGTAGTCCCAGATGTCCTCGGGAACCTCCGCCTCGGTATGGCGCATCTGCCAATCGTTGATCATGCCGCAAAGCTCTTCCGTTGGACCACTGAGGAATGCCTGCTCTTCGGACGTCAACACAACGGGTGCGACGGATCTCAGCTTGTCCCAGTCAGGCGTTCCCGAAAACAGCTCCGCATCGAAACCGACGGTGCCCGCCTCCAGTGCTTGGCGCTCTGTGTCGGAGATCTTGGGCATCATGCCCTTGATGAACTTGAATACCGGTGCGATCAGCACGGCACGGCGGATTGCCGGCACGGCCAGCAGGCCGAAGACGATAGCAATAAGCCAGAAAAGGTAGCCGATGAGGCCGGGCGAGGGATCGCTCACGGTGCCGCTGACCCCTGACTGCCAAACGATGGCCGCGGCCACAGCGCCCAGGGCCCACGCCCACAACGGCGCCTTGTACATGCCGAGCGCGACGATGCCAGCTACCACCAGCGCAAAGAAAACAAGCAGCTCAACCATCCTAAAGTGCCTCCACGGGTCGTACCCAAGCCGCGCATAGGGACTCGCAACAAGATAGATCGCGGCACATTTCGTTGGCGTAAAGGGTTAACGTTTGTTTGAAAAGGGGTCCATTGGCTGTAAGCGGGGCGGCCCGACGCCACCATGCCCGCTCCAAAAAGGTGTGTCCATTATAACGAGTTTCTCCCGGCCGCGAGAGACCCGGGCGACAAACCCCGCCACTTTTGGACAAGAGCGCGAGGGCCCAAAATTGAGGAAAGCAACAACATGACCAGGACGAGCTATCTGGCAATGGCCACCTCGGCGCTCACGATGGCGATTGCGGCGATGGGCGAGGATCTGGAAGAACTGAAGGCCTACGGTCGGCACCTTGCCGGGGAATGCACGTCCTGCCACCGCCCCGATGGGGCGCCCAGTGCCATTCCCTCCATTCTTGGCAAGACCCAAGACGAGTTCACCGCATTGCTCACGGCCTACCGCGACGGGCGCAAGACCAATCAGGTTATGATCTCCGTGGCGAAGTCGCTGGATGACGAACAGATGGCGGCGCTGGCAGCCTACTTTGGTTCGCTACCTGCTGAGGGTCGTGACTCAGGATTGAAATAGTGAGGAGCTAGCCTTTGGGTGTTCCCCGCGCGCGCTCATTGAAGGCATCCAGAATGATCGCGTGATACCACGCGATGCTTTCAAGGTAGTTCTGCTTACGAACCTCGGCGCTCTCCGATCTTTGCGATACGAAGCCCCCGCTCGCCGCAAGGAGCGTTTTTCCGTCCTTTTCGGCCGGGCGATAGCTCGCGCCAATCTTGATGCTGTCGGCGGCGGCGAGTAACGACCAGCATGTGTTGCGGAAACGAGGCGGAAATCTCTTTGCACCCGAAAGATCGGCAAGAATGTCGGCGGCTACGACTTTCGCTTGGCTGTTGGCGGAGAACGCCGACTTCGGCATTTCGACCGCGATCGATGAATCGCCCAGCACATAGACGTCTTCTAACTTCGTCGAGGTGAAACGCACCGGATCTACGGGGCACCAGTCGCCGTCCGTACAGCCCACCTTGTGCGCCAAATCGCCCGCCTTCTGCGCGAGTATGATGTTGGCCACGTTCGCCTTGATACGTATACCTGCTTCGGTGACAACCTCCATGGTTTGCGTATCCACCTTCACCGCGCGGAAATCATCGATCTCATTGGTGAGATTGAGGTCGATGATGTCATCGTAGTACGTGCGGAACGCCTCCTCGAATGCGGCCTGCTTGGAGAACGTTCGCTTGGCATCGAAAATAACGAGCTTGGACTTGGGCTTTTTCGTTTTGAGGAAGTGCGCGATCATGCACGCGCGTTCGTAAGGTCCGGGCGGGCAACGATAGGGGTTCCCGGGAACCGTCATAATGACAACGCCCCCGTCGTCCATCGCCTCAAGCTGTTGCATCAGAAGCAGCGTCTGTGCGCCAGCCGTCCATGCGTGTGGCATGATCTGGGCAGCCGCAGGTGAGTATCCTTCGATCGTGTCGAACTTGAAACCGATGCCGGGCGAGAGCACCAGCCGGTCGTATTTGAACGCACCGCCGCTTTTGAGTGTTACGGTCTTCTTAGCAGCATCGATATCGCTTGCGGTGTCGATGACTACGTTGACGCCAAGTTTGCGCAACCCGTCATAGGAATGGCACAGGGATGCAAATGTCCGAAAGCCGCCAAGGTAGTGATTCGAGTTGAAGCACGTCGTGTAGATGGGGTGCGTTTCTATGAGCGTGACGTCGAGTTGCGCATCCTCGCTTTTGAGAATGCGCGCAACACTGGCCCCGCCGGCCCCGCCGCCAATAACCACAACCTTGGCTGCCCCCTTGGCGATCACCATATTCCCGAAGAGTATCGAGCTTGCCGCAGTGAGCCCTACCCCGCCGACGAGCTGCCCAAATTCTCTGCGATCAAGTTTCGACATGGTGCCTTGTTCCTGGCTGGTTGTTCCCGGTATCGTTGGGGACAGTAGCTACACCGGGCAATCCCGCAATGATGAATCGTAAACGTGTCAGGGTTATTGGGCGCCGAGATGTCTTGCTGGGCGCGGGCGCGGCGACACTCGTTGCCGCGTTTCTGCGAGCTATTCCTGAGGCAAGTGCGGGAGAGAAAAGTGCTCAGTTCAAGGCTGCCCTCAAAGCCTTACTCGACGACGCCAGGCCTGTGAGCGGCGGGATCGAAATGAGTCTTCCCGAAGCGGTCGAGAACGGCGACTACGTCCCACTTTCACTTGCGGTGGAAAGCCCGATGACCGAGGAGAACCACGTCAAGGCGTTTCACCTGCTCTCGACTGCTAATCCGCGCGCTGACGTTGCGACCTACCACTTCACATTGTTGTCGGGTAAAGCGCGTGTCACCAGCCGCATGCGACTAGCACGGACACAGGAAGTCTTTGCCATCGCCGAGCTGAGCGATGGGACGTTTCTGATGAGCGGGCGTAACGTTGACGTGAAGATTGGCGGCTGTGAAATTTAGATCGAAAGCGATGATGCGATGAAGAAACCTCCGCGCATAAAGATTCCCGAAAGCGCCAAGGTGGGTGAGGTGATCGAGATAAGGACGCTCGCCACCCACATCATGGAAACGGGCAACCGTAAGGACGCTAGGGGTAAAACGATTGCGCGAGACATCATCCACACGTTCACTGCCACGTTCGAGGGCAAGCCCGTCTTTTCCGCGGACCTCGGGCCTGGTATTGCCGCTAACCCCTATATCGCCTTCTACCTAAAGGTTTCCGGTCCCGGCGCAATCGAAATAACGTGGATCGACGATTCTGGTGCCAAGATCGTCAAAACCGTTGCCCTCAACGTTGTATGAGGACCGGCCAGGTGGCGCTTCAGACTGTGTTCACACCTGGCTTATTCACCTAGAGCAAGATCGTTCTTGATGGAATTACTCGCTAAGTCCGGGAGGTCTCCAACAAGAACGTGAATCTTGCTCTAATTCAAAAATGTAGAGACTGATTCACGTTTCACTTGGAACGGCTCAAGTGTTTCCAAGTGAAACGATCAGGCTCTAGCCTCCCACCGACTTTGACCAGAGGAACTCTTAAGTGACCGACGTCTTCATGCTGCTCGGAGGCTTCCTCCTGCTCACCGTTGGTGGAGAGCTTCTCGTACGCGGCTCAGTTTCGTTCGCCGAATCTCTTGGCATCTCGCCGCTGATCATCGGGCTCACCTTTGTAGGTTTTGGCACATCGATGCCCGAACTCGTCACCAGCGTGCAGGCTGCGCGTATCGGAGCCCCCGGCATCGCAGTCGGTAACTTTGTCGGCTCCAACATCGCCAATACTTTACTCGTGCTTGGACTTGCTGCGCTCATCACACCGATCGCAATGCGCAAGTCGGCGGTCAAACGCGACGGTCTTTTTGTACTTGCCATCTCGGTCGCATTTTCCTTGATTGCGTACTTCTATACGCTCGACCGCATCGTCGGTATCAGCTTCCTCACACTGCTGAGCCTCTATCTGACATACGCCTACCGGCAGGAGACTGCGGAGTGGGACACATGGAAGAAGGGCCATACTTCATTTTATGAGAAGGCGGAGGCCTACAGCCATCTGCGCGACGGCGTGCACGATCGCACCACCGATGAACCTGTGGCCGCGCGTGCGGCCAAGGTCAAGACCTTGATTATGGCGATCGCCGGCATCGGCATCTTGATCGCCGGCGGCACGATCCTGGTGAACGGGGCGGTGGGTCTTGCACGCCAGTTCAACATCTCAGAGTCGGTAATCGGGCTCACGATCGTCGCCATCGGCACATCAATGCCCGAGATCGTGACGTCGCTGGTCGCTGCGCTGCGCAAACATTCCGACGTGGCGCTTGGCAACATCTTGGGATCCAATATCTACAATATCCTCGCCATCGGAGGTACGACCGCGTTAATTGCTCCAACGGACGTCCCCGTTCGCATCGCGCACTTCGACAATCTCGTGATGGTTGGGGCCGCAGTGTTGCTGCTTACGTTTGCACGTACAGGCTACAGGGTCGTGCGATTGGAGGGTCTGGTTCTGCTCACATTCTATGCCGCATACATTTGGGCGCTTTGGCCCGTGACTTAGAGAAAGGTCGTTCTTGATGGAATCACTCGCCAAGCCCGGGAGTGTCCAACAGACAAGTGAATCTTACTCTAGAGTCTAGACCCTAAATCAAAAGTGTTGAGACTGATTCACGTTTCACTTGGACACGACTCAAGTGTTTCCAAGTGAAACGATCAGGCTCTAGAAGTCCGGCTTACGTAAACGCTGGAGCAGAACCTTGCTCGCTTTGTAAGTGGTATGCATCCGGTGAAGACCGCAGGGAATGAGGGTCGCGATCAGGCGGCTATGGCCTGAGCCTCCTTCCAGTTCCAGGGCAGCAGGTCATCGAGTTGCTTTGCCGGGTGGTCGTTGATGCGGGCGAGGACGTCTGCGATC
>JAAERO010000241.1 GCA_024230315.1 Hyphomicrobium sp. | reverse complement strand
CCGATCACCTTTCTTCGACAGAAGCTCAAGCCGCCTGTCGGAATCGAAAAACCCAATCTGCGCCATCGTGCCCCGCCCGAATCAATCTGTCAGGCATCAGACTCGCATAAATCGGATTATGGGTTATTTTTCGAGGTGCCCTCTAGAGCGCAAGGCCCGCAGCGCTCAAGCTATCATGTGATGCCCAAAGTCTTGTGCAAACTTTGCAGCGTCGCGATGGCGTCTTGTCCGGCAAACAGAAAACCATCAATTCCGGCCGCTTTCAGTGCCGCCTCGTTATCTCCAGGAAGCCCTGCCATTAGCACTGCGGTTGCGCCGGCAGCCTTGAGTGCTTTTGCGGCGGCCTCGGCCTGGTCTGCGTAAATCGCATCAGACGAGCACAGACAGGCAACGCTCGCACCGGACTTAATGAATGCGGCAGTTGCAGCGTCCGCATCCTTGTAACCATCACTATTCAGTCCGTCGATACCGCCAGCGGCAAGGAAGTTCCACACCCAGGTCGATCGCGTGTTGTGGTCGATGATCTCACCGAGGTTCGCCTGGAACACACTCGGACGTTTGCCCGTTTTTGCGAAGGTCGCATCAGCGACGTCGCGAAGCGCTTCAAACGCTTCGCCAAGACGGTGCGGTGTCAACGGGCTCGCTTGTTGTTTCCCAGGGACTGGTGACACCTGGGGGTGCGGTGTGACCTTGACGCCGTCATCGGCCAGCAGCGGAAAGACAGAGATGCCGGTCAGCGGTGCGGTGCCCTTGGCGATCGACGCGCTGCGCGCTTCAGCGACGCGCGCGATCTCGTCTTGGAAGTAGCCGGAAGAGAGAGCTGTGGCCAGCCCGCCCTTGGCCTCGATGTCGTGGAACAGAGCCCATGACTTTTTCGCTAGCTCGTCGGTGAGCTTTTCCACATACCATGAGCCGCCGGCGGGATCGACGACGCGTCCGAGCGACGACTCTTCTTGCAAGACGAGCTGCGTGTTGCGCGCAATGCGCCGTGCAAAACGGTCGGGGGTGCCCAATGCCCAAGTGTAGGGCAGAACGGTGATGGCGTTGGCGCCGCCGAATGCCGCGCCCGCGCAGGCTGCTGTGGTGCGCAGCATGTTGGTCCACGGATCGCGCTTGGCCATCATGCGCTCTGACGACACGGCGGTGATGTGCATGACGGCTGGCGAGGCGTTTGAAGCTTCACCGATGCGCGCCACGATACGGCGCGCGGCCCGCACTTTCGCGGTAGTGAGGAACAGATCGGTATCGGCCGACAGTGCGAACGCGATCTGCCCGAGCGCGTTTCCGGCCGCTATGCCGGCCGCCTCGAAGGCGCGCAAATAGGCAACGAGCGCGGCGGCAAGAAATGCCAGCTCTTGGGCCTCGCTGGCGCCGGCCTCGTGCGGGATAGTGGCGTCGACGAGGACGCTGGTAAGTTTAGGCTGCTGACCGTGTGCCTCGTCGGCGAGACTGACAGTTTCAGCAAGCGCAGTGTCGAGCGGCGCCCAGGCGTTACCCAAGCGTGCAAGTGCGCCCAGCGGATCGACGTTGAGATGACCGGTGACGGTTCCTGGCTTGGCGCCAAGGGTTGAAAGCGCGCCCAGAAAATGACGCGCGGCGTCGGGACCAGCGAGGCCGCCCTTGAGTTGGACCGGCGCGTAGTCGAGATAGACGCGGGTGAGCGCGGCGGCCATGTCAGCGGGGCTCGCGATCTTGACCCCAAACTGGCCGGGGCTTTCGATCTGCAGCACCACGCCGTTTGCGCCACCTTCCAGATCTTCGAGGATAGCCTTGTTAGCTGCCGCTGCATCGGGTTCGCTTATGCGTTGGTGGATCTGCCAGCCAAGTCCGTCGGCCTGCGCATTGGTGCCCCGTGTGAAGGGTGCAGCACCCGGCAACGCCGTGTCGGCCCCTTCGAGCTGATCGGCACGCGTATAGAGTGGCTCAATGCGCAATCCGTCGGCGGTGTGCGCAACGAGCCGTTTGTCGAAGTCGGCGCCTTTGAGCGCTTTCTCAACAAGCTGACGCCACGTCTCGTAAGTGGCAGGTTCAAAGCCACTTGCAAGGGGGCGCGATGCGGGGGTATCCGTCATTGTACCGAGGTTCTCGCTGGTCCTCATTGTCGATTGCCGATGTCCGGCATGTTCCAGCCCATTCTATAATCGCTCAAGGCGCGGCTTCGCACGCACTAATCGCAGGTTGCGGCCTTCCGCGTCGCTTCAACGCGGTGAGTAATCATCTTTGCCTGCGCGTCCATAGTTTTCCCCAAGTCCGCCATGAAACTGATGTTGGCAAACCCTACCCTCTCATGCCAAGACGCGATTGCGACGCGATGAGTCGCAGCATTTCCTAACTCAGAGCCGGAGCCAGTCATGAGCCAGTCGGTAATGCAGGACGGCAAGATCTTTGTCGGCAAAAGCGTCAAGCCCGAGTATCTGGACCTGCGATTGGCGAACCGGCACGGACTTATTACCGGCGCCACTGGTACGGGCAAGACCGTAACATTGCAAATCTTGGCGGAAGGGTTTTCGCAGGCGGGCGTGCCTGTCTTCGCAGCCGATATCAAGGGCGATCTGTCGGGAATTGCTGCCAAGGGCGAACCCAAGGATTTTGTTGCAAAGCGCGCTGAGGTCGTCGGGCTGGAGAATTTCGAGTACGGGTCGAGCCCAGTGGTTTTTTGGGACGTTTTCGGCAAAATGGGACATGCCATCCGCGCCACCGTTGACGACATGGGGCCGCTGCTTCTGTCACGCATGCTGGAACTCAACGACGTACAGGAGGGTGTGCTCAACGTCGCTTTTCGCGTTGCCGCCGACGACAAGTTGCCGTTGATGAACCTCGCCGACCTGCGGGCCATCATCAATCACGTGGCAGAACGCTCTAAGGAGCTTTCCACAAAGTACGGTAATGTTGCGACCAGCTCTGTCGGGGCGATACAGCGCCGTTTGTTGGTACTGGAGGGACAGGGTGCCGATCACTTCTTCGGCGAGCCGGCGCTCGATATTTGGGATTTTATTCGCACCGGGTCGGACGGCCGCGGGGTGATAAATATTCTCGCCGCTGACAACCTGATGGAGAAGCCGCGGCTTTACGCAACGTTTCTGCTGTGGATGCTGACCAAGCTGTGGCAGACGCTGCCCGAGGTTGGCGACCAGCCCAAGCCCAAGCTCGTGTTCTTCTTTGATGAGGCACACTTGCTCTTTGACGATGCGCCGGACGCGCTGATGGATCGCGTGGAACAAATCGCGCGTCTTGTGCGCTCGAAGGGCATCGGTGTGTACTTCATCACGCAGAACCCATTGGACGTGCCCAACTTGATTTCGGCTCAGCTCGGCAACCGCGTTCAGCATGCGTTGCGCGCATATACGCCCAAAGAGCAGAGAGCTGTGAAGGCTGCGGCCGAAACGTTCCGCCCGAACCCTGAGATCGATACGGAAAGGGCGATCCTCGAACTTAAGGTTGGCGAGGCACTCGTCTCGATGCTGGAGAGCAAGGGCGAGCCTTCCGTCGTGCAGCGCACGTTGATCCGCCCGCCAAAAGGGCGCATCGGTCCGCTGTCGGACGCAGAGCGGCGCGCGCTCATTTCCCAGAGCGCGCTCTACGGCAAGTACGAACAGGTCAAGGATCGCGAGAGCGCATACGAGATTCTGCAAGAGCGTGCCGGGGACGGGGCTGAGGAGGCTAACGCGTCGAGTGGCGGCTGGTTCGATTCCATCTTTGGAAGCACGCGGGGCCCTACCGGACGAAAGCGCCAGGGTATGGGGGAGATGATCAGCCGCGACTTGCAGCGCTCCTTTTCGCGTACTATCGCTTCGACGATCCGAAACATTATCAAGAAGTCCCTTGGACTGCGCTGAGCGGCGATTTGACGAGCGTCAACGCCGCCGCCGTGCTGCGGCGCGCTGATATGAGGCAGCTAGGGGTGTGCTCACGGGACGTCCAATGAATAAGTTAGTTGGGACAGGCGCAGGATTGTTTGCCGCATTGCTGCTGGCAGGAACAGCGCTTGCTCAAAGCAGCAATGGGACCATTGTCCAAGGCCGCGCGTTGCTAGAGGCGAATTGCGCGCGCTGTCACGCGATCGGGCAGGATGGTGCGAGTCCGCATGAAACGGCGCCCCCGTTTCGCGTCGTCGTGACGCTTTACCCGCCAGAGTCGCTTGCCGAGGCGCTGGCCGAAGGCATCGTCTCCGGGCACCCGGATATGCCTGAGTTTGTTTTCATGCCGCCGGAAATAGAAGCCATTATCGCTTATCTCGACAGCCTTATGTTGGCCCCGGACGTCTCGCCTCAAAAAGACTGAAGAAAAACACCGTTGGGAAATGCAAACGGCACTCCAAGATGTTGGGGCGCCGTTGCAAATGACGATCTACGTGGTGATGTGCTGTAAGCTCAGTCCACCAGCTCCTCGACATGCTCCCAGTTGACGAGGTTGTCGAACCAGGCCTCCAGGTACTTCGGTCGCGCATTGCGGTAATCGATGTAATAGCTGTGCTCCCACACGTCGCAGCCGAGAATGGGTTGGGCGCCGTGCATCAGCGGGTTTTCGCCATTGGGCGTTTTTGCTACTGCGGGTTTGCCGTCCTTAATGACGAGCCAGGCCCAGCCGGAACCAAATTGCGTTTTGCCAGCGTCGATGAAGTCGTTGCGCAATTTATCGTAGCCGCCAAAGTCGGTCACGAGCTTCTCGACGTTGCCCGGCAGCTTGCTGCCGCCCCCACCCTTCTTCATCCACTGCCAGAAATGGTGGTGATTGAAGGCTTGGCCCACGTTGTTGATGATCGGCTGGTCCTTGTTGGCGAACGCTTCCCTGCAGACTTCCTCGATGCTTTTGCCCTCGTATTTCGAGCCCGGGATCAGTTTGTTGGCCATATCGACGTAGGCTTGATTGTGCTTGTCGTGGTGAAATTGCAGCGTTTCAGCCGACATGTATGGCTCAAGCGAGTCATAAGCATAGGGGAGGGGGGGCAGCGTGAAAGTCATGTTTTGGGCCTCTGAGCGATGGTCGTTGCGCAGAATGTGCGTAGTGGGTGAGAAAGGGACGAAACGTACCGACTCGCTGCCCTGAAATCAAACGTGCGTTGCTGGGTAAGAGTTCCGTATCCGGCCTGTCGGCGTCAAAACAAGAAAGGGCGCAGCGACCCTGAGCGCTGCGCCCCTTGGATCACTCCGGGGAAGATAGGAATTCAGGGTAGGTGCAGCCTAAGAGACGCCAAGTGAACGGCATCTGAACGAGCCGTTCACTGGCGCGACAGCCCTTAGGGCACCTCGAACAATGGCGCCTTTGGCTTTGTGGGTGCCGGCGGCGCGGCGTCAGGCGCGGTTGCGATGCTGGTCTGCCGCCCCTTCGCGGCGGCCTTTGCGTTGCCCTCAGGCCGTCTTGCAACGCCTTGGACGCAATTGGGGCGTCAGGTAGCCGCCATT
>JAAERO010000240.1 GCA_024230315.1 Hyphomicrobium sp. | reverse complement strand
GCTCGCGCATGTCGCAACCGAAATGCCGCTGCACGTTCTGGCCTACAACATGAAACGCCTGATGAGCGTTCTCGGTATCGGCCCATTGATCGCGGCCATCCGCGCATAAGTCGGTCCTGCCGTCCGGATGAGCCCGTCCAACCGGTTCGAGGAGAGATTGTCGGTCCTCACGGCCCGATTCTGGCGAACCGTTCAGGCCCAAACCGCGCAATCTGTCAAATCGCGGCCGCGATGCGTGATTACGCGATCCAACGACTAGACCAAGCGCGTTCTCACACAGCCTGGACCCAAAGCAGACATCCGTCATGTCTGGACCAACACTAGTGCGCACTCGTTTTCTGTGACGCTCAAAGCACGCCTGCCATGAAAGAACGCTCAGGCCTGAGAGCCGTATAACGCAGCGCTCACGGCAAACGCGCGCCCCGATAAAAACGCATAAAAACAGGGCGCTTTCTCCTGAACCCAGAGAACGCCGGCACGCGTCTTTGGCTGTCGTTCAGGCATGCGTTGTTATGCGCGGCGTGGCATGGAGTGGCGTGGAGTGTGTTGGAGGGGAGGAGTTAGCGTCGAGTGTGTTGGATCGACAGGGCGTTCCTTTGCTCCCACCGCTCGAGCCCTGGACCTCGATGGAAAACAAATCGAGCTGGTGACTGGAGGCACCCAGCAACACGATGTTCCCGCCTCAGGGTTAATGGGAAAATATTTCGTTAAAATCAATAAATAGGAACAAAATTCTATTTTTATTTGTTAATGGGCTTTTTATGAGAACATTTTTCTGCTATTTTCCGAATTATGGACGATGGGGGGACCCGACGTCGATGAAGTGCTCACCCCGGAGCGGCGCCGCCGAGGCGCACGGATCTAAGACAGCAAGGAGAACTTTCATGCGTTATGCAAGAATCGACTCGCAACAGCTGCCCAGCCTGCACCGCATCAACGGCGAGCAACCAGACGTGTCTGAGGTCGTTACAGAAGCATCGGAGGACGAACTACGAATCACAGAAGCTCTGATGTTTTGTGAGACGCTCTGCGAAGAATTTCACCGACGCTGGAACGTCAATGAACGGTTCTACCGCTATCGACAAAGGCGGGCCGACCGACTTTTCATTGTCGAAGAGTTAGCTGTTGCCAGTGACGGTGAAACAACGGTAACGCGCCGCTATCCTGAGCACCTGCGCCCAACACTCGAAGCTATCGCGGAATTAACCCGCAGAAGCGAACCACTCCACAATTTGAGCCCCGATGGCGCAGTGGTCATTGGAAACTATTCCGACCTCAAGTGCGTTCTCAAGTGCGTTCCCGTCAAGGAAGCGATCAAAAGTTTCTTGAACGGGCCAAAAGCCCAACGGAAATCGGCCGATTCGTCCTCATAAAGAACAACCGTCCTCTCATCGAGGTCTATTGTTGGGAAGGACATGGCGCTACACTAAGAGCGCGTCATGCGCATGAGGGAAATGCGATAGTATCAAAGGGGAGAACGCTCGCCGCCATGCTGCAACGACTGCTAATCGTTGTCTGCGCTGCATTCGCCTTCAATGCGTGGGGGCGTCTGATTTGGCCCCGTTGCAAGCACCGCGCACAGGATTAGATATTTGGGTTGAGCTCCAGTTCAGCCGCTACACCGATGATCTTGGGGGGATTAACCGAGAGGGTGATTTTGGAATCCTCTACTTAGGCGCTGACTATGTTCTGACCCCAGGGGTGTTGGTTGGGGCACTCATCCAAGTGGACGATACCAAAGAAGACATCAGGGCACCTCGAACAATGGCTCCTTTGGCTTTGTGGGTGCCGGCGGCGCGGCGTCAGGCGCGGTTGCGATGCTGGTCTGCCGCCTTCGCGGCGGCCTTTGCGTTACCCTCAGGCCGTCTTGCAACGCCTTGGACGCAATTGGGGCGTCAGGTAGCCGCCATTC
>JAAERO010000239.1 GCA_024230315.1 Hyphomicrobium sp. | reverse complement strand
TCCAAGCGACTTAATCCACCCACCAGAAGAGAACCCATTCGATGAGTTTAACGAAAGCGACCTTACTTAAAAAAGCAGCAGTCTCGGCCCCAGAAGTCCTCGGCGAGTTCTTCGGAGAGACTGTCTATGTCAAGTCCATTAGCGAGTTCCAACGTTCACGCCGCATGTCTTCCATGTATGACATGAAGAAAGAGCGTATGCGTGAGGATGCACTCCAGCGTGCCAGATGTCTTACCGTTGTCGATCACCTCTGTGATGAAGACGGTGAAAGCCTCTTCACTGAGAAAGATGTCAATGCAATCATGCAACTGGACGCAATGAAACTTGATGTCCTTGTCAGTGCCATTGAGAAGTGGGCAGAGGGCAAAGAGGGAAAGCCACAGGGCAAATAGATAAACTAAAGGGAGAGTTGGAGCGGAACGTCCGGCTCTTTAATGTTTTTTCTATTTGTCACGAGTTAGGCATAGATGACCCGATCCACTGGATGAACAACACCTCCCCTTTGGTTGTTGACTGGTGGGTCAGTTATCTGTGCGTGAAGTCAGACCGCGAGCGTGCGGCATACGACGATTCATCAAGTGGGAAAGTAATGGACCCTGCCGAGGCAGGAGAATATCTTTCCAGCATCACGAGTACAAGAAATGTCAAGTAGCAGAGTAGGCTCACTATATTATCAGATTCTCATTGACGGGAGCGGTCTGGAAAAGCAGTCGGCTGGAATACGCAAGTCAATACGAAGCGTCGAGAAATTCCTTGAGAGGGATCGGGCGAAGCGTCTCGAAGGCGAGATTGGCATCAACGAAGAGTACAGGAAACTCAAGGAAGATGCTGCCAAGGCGTTCAAGAATGACGCCAAGAAGGCCACAGAGGTTCAGGCTGCAATGGAAGCAGAGCGTCTGGAGAAGGTCAAAGAGTACCAAGAGAAAGAGCGCAAGGCACGCAAGGATGCACTGGATGCACAGCGTAAACTTGAACTTGATGAGATGCTCAAGACTGCGAAGGCGAAAGAGGATCTTGCAAAGGACATTCAGAAGAGAGGTGCTACTGCCGTGATGGAGGACGGCAAGGTTAAGGGATCTAAGGCAGCGTGGCTCAAACGCACTAGAGAACGTGCAGAGGCAGAGCGTAAGGCACAAGACCTTATCAACAAAGCCAGAGGCAAGGGGTTCATGGAGTACCTCGCTGCACACAAGAAGGAGAACGAGAGACTTGCCAAGGT
>JAAERO010000238.1 GCA_024230315.1 Hyphomicrobium sp. | reverse complement strand
CGTCACCGTTGCCAAAGAGATCGAGCTTGAGGACAAGTTCGAGAACATGGGTGCGCAAATGGTGCGCGAGGTTGCCTCCAAGACCTCGGATGTTGCCGGAGACGGCACCACGACGGCGACGGTTCTGGCCCAGGCCATCGTGCGCGAGGGCCTCAAAGCTGTCGCGGCTGGTATGAACCCCATGGATCTGCGGCGCGGTATCGACAAAGCGGTTGTGCAGGTGGTCAACGATATCGAGAAGCGCTCAAAGAAAATCAAGAACTCCGAGGAGATTGCCCAAATCGGAACAATCTCGTCCAACGGCGAGAAGGCCATTGGCAATATGATCGCCGAGGCGATGCAGAAGGTCGGAAACGAAGGCGTCATCACGGTTGAGGAGGCCAAGAGCCTGGATACCGAGCTCGACGTCGTGGAGGGCATGCAGTTCGACCGCGGGTACCTCTCACCCTACTTCGTCACCAACGCCGAGAAGATGATCGTCGAGCTTGAGGATCCCTACATTCTGATCCACGAGAAAAAGCTCTCCGGGTTGCAGGCTATGCTCCCAGTTCTCGAGGCCGTCGTACAGTCCGGCAAGCCCCTGCTCATCATCGCGGAAGAAGTCGAGGGCGAGGCGCTGGCGACGCTGGTCGTCAATAAGCTACGTGGCGGCTTGAAGGTCTCCGCCGTCAAGGCGCCGGGCTTTGGTGATCGCCGCAAGGCCATGCTGGAAGACATCGCGGTGCTGACCGGCGGCCAGACGGTCTCCGAAGACCTCGGCATTAAGCTGGAGAACGTCACGCTCGAAATGTTGGGCCGCGCCAAGCGGGTGTCGATCACCAAGGACGACACCACCATCGTGAACGGCTCCGGAAAGAAAAAGGACATCGAAGCGCGCGTTGGCCAGATCAAGGCGCAAATCGAGGAAACGACCTCCGATTACGACCGCGAGAAGCTGCAGGAGCGGCTCGCCAAGCTCGCTGGCGGCGTGGCCGTGATCCGGGTTGGCGGTGCGACGGAGGTCGAGGTCAAGGAGCGCAAGGACCGCGTCGACGACGCTCTCAACGCCACACGTGCCGCTGTTGAGGAAGGCGTGGTTCCAGGCGGCGGCGTCGTGCTGCTCAAGGCCGCTAGCAACATTGACGTAAAGGGTGAGAACCACGACCAGGACGCAGGTATCGCGATTGTCAAAAAGGCGCTGCAATCACCCATCCGCCAAATCGCCGAGAATGCCGGCGTGGAAGGGTCTATCGTCGTCGGCAAGGTGATGGAGACAGGCGGCAAGTCCTTAGGGTACGACGCGCATAACGACGAATACGGCGATATGCTGGAGAAAGGCATTATCGACCCGGCCAAGGTCGTGCGCATCGCGCTTCAGGATGCCGCCTCCGTCGCTGGCCTGCTCCTCACCACCGAAGCTGCCGTTGCCGAGACGCCTAGCAAGGACGACGCGGCTAGCCCCGCTGGAATGGGTGGCATGGGCGGAATGGGCGGAATGGGCGGAATGATGTAAGCGCCCCTCGTCCGGCCAACAAACACGAAGCCGCTCGCGCAACGTCGCGAGCGGCTTTACTTTTTGAGAAACGGCAGCGTCGTCGTCGCTATCGCTCTGCTGTATCCGCAGCTTTGCCGAATGCCGCTAGCGCAACTGATCCTGGGAACTCCAGCCAAAGCTCTGGAACCCGTTCGGGATCGTGACGGGTGGGCGCTCGCGCTTTGCAACTGGAAAAGCCGCCGGCGGCCTCGGACGGGGAACTGCGCCGACGCGGCTTTTGGGCGGCCACAATGGTTTGCGATCCTGAGCGTTCCGGGGGGCGCGTACAGGGTTTGGTGGGATCTTGGCTCGTTTCACCGTCCCTGGCAGCCGCGCTGTCTTTACGCGAGCGCCCTCAGGACGCTTGGTACGCTTTGCTGCCGGTTGTTCTGGCGTGACGGTCGCGGCCTGCTCAGCTTGCACCGGTCGCGATGACAGTGGGGATTTGTCCGGCAGGGCGCTTGTGGTGATTTCAATCGCGTCATCCTGCGCAGGAGTCGCCGTCGTTGCGCCGCCGCCGAAGCGCCGGCTCAGTTCCTCCGCCCGCTGCCTGACGGTGACAATAGCGCGGTCCGTCGCTTCTTTTGCCTGCGCCGCCCCGTTCGCAGCCGATGAGGTTTCCGGCTCATCCCCAACATTATCTTGGCTAGGGGCCGCGTTGCCGGGCTGAGCCTCCGCGGAGGGCTCGCCGTCATCTGACTTCCACGTGTCTTGCAGGCTGGGCACGAGTGCGCCGTCAAGGAATGCTGGCAGTGAAGGGGCTGCTGATGATTGGGCGAAGGCGCTGTTCTTATGGAGCTCCATTGCCGTGGCTGCGGCACCCAATACGAGGCTCAATCCGAGCAGCGCGCTACCAACGATCCAGTTCTCACTATTGCCCATCAACGCCTTGCTCCTACACCGCGCGGCCTGTTCAAACTCGTGATTTGCGTTTACACGCAAATCGATGACTTAACTCAAGCCGGTGTGCTCCCGTCGAGCCAATTCCTGCACGCCGGAACGGCAGAAAAAAGTAGAGTCTGACCTGCGAGGCCATCACGCGATGGGCGCCTCGTCTAAGGCTCACCGAGCCCAGCAGTCACGCTTTTGGAAACCCCCGTTTTGTCCATCTGCCCCCGGACTTTCTTGTATGTCCATACATCACCGTTCTAGAAGGCAACATGATGGCGCTGCACGAAGTTCCCGTCATGAAGGGCGTTTGAGCCAATCCCAATTGCCTTTCTGAAGCAGACGATTGATGATTGTCGGATACAAGGAGGCCCGCGCTCATTATGGGCATCCGGCCCGGACGCCATGACGTCCGCGACTGCGCGCCTCGGGAGGGGCTCAATGGACATCCGCCAGCTCCAGTATCTCGCCGCGCTCGCCCGCGAGAAGCACTTCACGCGAGCGGCAGCGGCGTGCAACGTGACCCAACCGACGCTGTCGGGGCGCATTCGCCAGCTAGAGCTGGAGTTGCAGGTTCCGATTGTCGAGCGCGGCCGACGCTATCAGGGGCTGACCGGTGACGGAGAGCGGATCCTCAAATGGGCCCACGTCATCATCAAAAACTGGCAGTCGATGCAAGAGGAGCTGGGCCACCTCAAGAACCACGACGCGGGTCTGTCGGGCCGGCTCATTCTCGGCGGTGTTCCCTCCTCGCTACCGATGATCCCCCTGCTCACGAAGCAAATCCGGAGCGTCCATCCCGGAATCGAATTCACGGTGCTGTCGCAGAGCTCGGAAGAAATTGTTCGGGCCCTAGCTGACTTTTCAATCGACGCCGGCATCACCTATCTCGACAACGAGCCGATCGATAACCTACTCACCTATCCGCTCTACATTGAGCGCTACTGCCTTTTTGTCAGCAAAACCCATCCCCTCGCCGGACGGGAGACGGTGACCTGGCGCGAGGCGTCCAAGGAGCCGCTCTGTCTGCTCACGCCCAATATGCAAAACCGGCGCATTATCGATCACGCTTTCGAAAGCGCGAACTGTCATCCCATGCCACGGTTGGAGACAAACTCCCTCATCAGTCTGTGCTCGAATGTTCGCTTGATGGGGCTAGCGAGCATCATGCCGCAGTTTATTCTAGAGGTCCTAGGAATTATGTCAGGGTCCAGGGCCGTTCCATTGGCAGAGCCGAAAGTCGAGCACAGCATCGGTTTGGTCGTTGCTGACCGGGACCCGATCTCTCCGCTTATTGAAGTACTGCGAGAAGCCGCGAAAACGATCACTCCGATTAACTTTGACGCGCGCGGTGGGTAGCAAAATTCGGCCGCCCCAAAACCGTAAGCATCAGGTCGATTTTGCGGCGCGCCATTGCCGCGCTCGATCATCATATCGAAAGCTCCGATTTGATCTATACGGCGCATCCTGGGATATTCAAACTGTACATCTTTCCACCAGCGTGGCGGGAGAGTGTCGAGAGCATCGATCCCAAACGTGATGAGCAAAACACCGCCAGGCAGCAAAAAGCGCGCGCGCGAGATTTGTGAAGCACACGGCAATCGACCCGACGAGCTGTTGGAGATCTTGCACGACGTCCAGCATGCCGTCGGTTTCGTGCCGGAAGCGCTGTCTGCCGCGATTGCCGATGCGCTCAATCTGTCGCGCGCCGAAGTCTATGGCGTGATCAGCTTCTATCATGATTTTCGGCGCGAGCCGCCTGGGCGGCATATGATCAAGATGTGCCGGGCCGAAGCCTGCCAGGCGGTGAACGGCGGCGCGGTCTGCCGTCACGCACAAGAGCGGCTGGGCGCCAAATTCGGTGAGACCAGCGCCGACGGCAACTACACACTCGATGCGGTCTACTGCCTTGGCAATTGCGCCCTGTCCCCTGCCATAATGATCGACGGCAACCTTTATGGCCGTGTCGACAAAGAGCGCTTCGACGCGATCATTGCCGAGCTCGACCAGGAGGAGGCGGCATGACCAAGGTCTTCATTCCACGCGACGCGTCAGCGCTGTCAGTGGGTGCGGAGGCCGTCGCGAATGCCATTGCCAAGGAAGCCAAGAAACAAAAGAAGGCCGTTCAAATCATACGCAACGGCTCGCGCGGCATGCTTTGGCTGGAACCCCTTGTCGAGGTTGAAACCAAAAAGGGGCGCGTGGCCTATGGGCCTGTGACGCCAGCCAACGTTCCCGACCTATTCAAGGCCAAGTTCCTCGAAGGCGGCAAACACAAGCTCTGCCATGGACTTACCGAAGATATCCCCTTCTTCAAGAAGCAGGAGCGGTTGACGTTTGCGCGTTGTGGCATCATCGATCCGCTTTCGATCGACGACTACCACGCACACGGCGGCTTCAATGGTCTCGAAAAAGCGCTCAAGATGAAACCAGCTGACATTGTCGCCGAAGTCGCGACGTCGGGCCTCAGGGGGCGCGGCGGCGCCGGCTTCCCCACCGGCATCAAGTGGAAGACCGTCCTCGATACCAAAGCCTACCAGAAATACATCTGCTGCAACGCGGATGAAGGCGACAGCGGGACATTCTCCGACCGCATACTAATGGAAGGCGATCCGTTCTGCCTGATCGAAGGCATCGTCATCGCCGGCATCGCAACAGGTGCAACGCGCGGCTACATCTACCTGCGCTCCGAGTACCCGCACGCCCTCGCCATATTGCGCGAAGCCATCGAGGTCGCTAGGGCGGCCAGCTGGCTCGGCCCTGCGATCCAAGGTTCGCCCTACGAATTTGAGCTCACCGTGCGTGTGGGGGCCGGCGCCTACATTTGCGGTGAAGAGACCTCGATGCTGGATAGCCTCGAGGGCAAGCGCGGCATGGTGCGCTATAAGCCGCCGCTGCCGGCGATTGAGGGACTCTTCGGCAAACCGACCGTCATCAACAACGTGATCAGCCTCGCCTCCGTGCCGATCATTCTTGCCAAGGGGGGCGAACACTATCGCGACTTTGGCGTCGGCAAATCGCGCGGTACACTCGCCTTCCAACTCGCCGGAAACGTCAAGCGAGGCGGCCTCGTGGAGAAAGCGTTCGGCGTCACCGCACGCGAGCTCATCGAAGACTACGGCAGTGGCACGCTGAGCGGGCGCGCGGTGCGCGCGGTGCAGTTCGGGGGACCGCTTGGCAGCTATTTGCCCGAATCCAAGCTCGACACGCCGATGGACTACGAGGCTTTCATTGCTGAAGACGCAATGGTCGGCCACGGCGGTGTCGTTGTGTTCGACGATACGGTAGACATGGCGCAGCAAGCCCGCTTCGCCATGGAGTTCTGCGTTATCGAGTCGTGCGGCAAGTGCACGCCGTGCCGCATTGGTTCGGTGCGTGGGGTCGAAGTGATCGACCGCATCATCGATGACGTCGATCGCGAGAACAACATCGAGTTGCTCAAAGACCTCTGCAATACCATGACAGATGGATCGATGTGCGCCATGGGCGGGCTCACGCCCATGCCTGTTATGAGTGCACTTAATCACTTTCCGGAAGACTTCAATCGCCCGGCGCAAGCCGAGGCGGCCGAATGATCGAACGAGATGAGGCCTTACCATGACGAGCGAAACAAAGACGATGACGCTCATCAAAGAAATCGACTACGGCACACCAGCCAGTCACTCCAATAAATTGGTGACGCTGAAGGTCGACGGTCAGTCCGTCACAGTCCCTGAGGGCACGACGATCATGCGTGCGGCGGCCGAGCTTGGCATCATGGTGCCAAAGCTGTGCGCCACCGACAGCGTCACGGCGTTCGGCTCCTGCCGGCTCTGCCTGGTGGAGATCGAAGGCCGCAGAGGCACGCCCGCATCCTGCACAACGACCGTGGCGCAAGGCATTAAAGTCTCGACCCAGAATGACCGGCTCGCGCGTATCCGCAACGGCGTGATGGAGCTCTATATTTCGGACCACCAGCTTGACTGTTTGACCTGCGCCGCCAACGGCGACTGCGAGCTCCAAGATATGGCGGGCGCGGTGGGCTTGCGTGATGTGCGCTACGGCTACGAAGGCGAGAACCACGTCTTTGCCCGCTCGAATGGCGAGGCAAACCCGCTCTACCTGCCCAAGGACTTGAGCAACCCTTATTTCTTGTTCGAACCGTCGAAGTGCATTGTGTGCTCGCGCTGCGTGCGAGCCTGCGAGGAGGTGCAAGGAACCTTCGCGCTTACCATCGACGGGCGTGGCTTTGCCTCGCACGTGGCGGCGGGTGTGGACGAGGACTTCCTGGACTCAGAATGCGTCTCGTGCGGCGCCTGCATCCAGGCCTGCCCCACGGCGACGTTGATAGAGAAGTCAATCGTTGAGCACGGCCAGCCCGAGCACAGCGTGGTAACCACCTGCGCCTACTGTGGCGTTGGATGCGCGTTTAAGGTCGAGATGCAGGGCGATAAAGTCGTGCGCATGATGCCGTATAAGGACGGCGGCGCGAACGAGGGCCATTCCTGCGTCAAGGGGCGCTTCGCCTTCGGCTATGCGACGCACAAAGATCGCGTCCTGGATCCCATGATCCGCGACCGCATCACCGACCCGTGGAAGGTCGTGACGTGGGACGAAGCCATCAAATTTACCGCCGACCGCTTCAAGGCCGTTCAGAAGAAGTATGGCCGCGGCTCAATCGGAGGCATTACGTCGTCGCGCACGACGAATGAGGAAGTCTATGTTGTCCAGCGCATGGTGCGCGCCGCATTCGGAAACAACAACGTCGACACGTGCGCCCGCGTCTGCCACTCGCCGACGGGCTATGGCCTGAAGGCGACGTTTGGTGAGTCTGCCGGCACGCAAGACTTCAAGAGTGTCGATCAATCCGACGTGATCATGATCATTGGCGCCAACCCTACCGACGGTCACCCCGTCTTTGCCTCGCGCATGAAGAAGCGTTTGCGTGAGGGCGCAAAGCTCATCGTTGTCGACCCGCGCCGCATCGACATGGTCCGCAGCCCGCACGTCGAGGCAGATTTCCACCTGCAGCTCAAGCCCAGCACCAACGTCGCTGTCGTCAATGCGCTCTGCCATGTCGTTGCCGTCGAGAAGTTAATCGACCGAAGCTTCGTCGCCGCACGCTGCGATAAGGACGACTTCAAGCAGTGGGAAGCCTTCATCAAGGATCCCAAGAATTCGCCGGAGACCCTTGAGGAGATCACAGGCGTTCCCGCAGCCGACATTCGCGCGGCCGCACGCCTCTTTGCGACCGGCGGCAACGCCGCAATCTTCTATGGCCTCGGCGTCACCGAGCATAGCCAGGGCTCAACCATGGTCATGGCCATGGCGAACCTCGCAATGGCGACGGGCAACCTTGGCCGCGAGGGCGTGGGTGTGAATCCACTGCGCGGTCAAAACAACGTGCAAGGCTCGTGCGACATGGGCTCGTTCCCCCATGAGTATCCCGGCTATCGGCACGTCTCAGATACGGCAACGCGTAAGCTGTTCGAGGAGCTCTGGGACAAGAAGCTCGATCCCGAGCCCGGCTTGCGTATTCCTAACATGTTCGATGAAGCCAGCGCCGGCACGTTCAAGGGCCTGTTCGTGCAAGGCGAGGACATCGCGCAGTCCGATCCCAATACGCAGCACGTGACGCACGCGCTCGAATCGTTGGAGATCCTGGTCGTCCAAGACCTCTTCCTCAACGAGACGGCGGCATTTGCACACGTATTTCTTCCAGGCACGTCATTCCTCGAGAAGGATGGCACCTTCACCAACGCTGAGCGACGCGTCAATCCCGTGCGGATGGTGATGAAAGAACAGCAGGGCATGGCTGAATGGGAGATCGTTAGCCGCATCGCTACTGAGATGGGCTACCCCATGAAGTATTCGTCGGCTTCAGCGATCATGGATGAGATCGCCAGCGTCACGCCAACGTTCCGCGGCATCAGCTTCGAGAAGCTCGATCGTCTCGGCAGCGTGCAATGGCCATGTGACGATGAAGCGCCGGAAGGCACGCCCATCATGCACGTGTCGGAGTTCACGCGCGGCAAGGGCCGCTTTATGCTCACCGAGTTCGTGCCGACGGACGAGCGCACCAATCGCAACTTCCCGCTCGTCCTCACCACAGGCCGCATCTTGAGCCAATATAATGTTGGCGCCCAGACGCGGCGCACTGAAAATGTCGTGTGGCACACGGAAGACATTTTGGAGCTGCACCCGCACGATGCGGAGGTGCGCGGTATAAAAGATGGCTCAATGGCGTCGCTCACGAGCCGCATGGGTGGAACAACCCTGCGCGTGAAGATCGCCGATCGCATGCCGCAGGGCGTTGTCTACACCACCTTCCACTTCCCCGAGAGTGGGGCAAACGTGATCACGACCGAGAACTCGGACTGGGCGACCAACTGCCCCGAGTACAAGGTCACAGCCGTTCAGGTCATGCCATCGAACCAGCCGTCCGAATGGCAGACTGAGTGGGAAGAGCGCGAGCGCCAGAACAAGCGCATCGCTGAGACGTCGCTCGTCGCGGCGGAGTAGCGCCAGAGAGGGGCGACCACCGCTCCCACGACCGCTATGGCAAAGTCTGCTGAACCTTTTGAAGCACCCTCGTCACTGTGCTCACGCCCAGCCGAGGGCACCGCTCTTGATGCCGAGGGCCATCACTCGGCGCTAACGTGGCAGTTGCCCGAGGAAGTGCCGGTCGCGCTCCAAATCAACTCAACGCCCTATACGGTGATGATGGCAACCCCTGCGAACCTCGCGGATTTTGGCGTGGGTTTCGCGCTTGGCGAAGGGATCGTCGAAAAGCACGAGCATATTCGCGGTGTGCTTGCCATGCCCGTCGAGAATGGCCTGGCTGTCGACATCGCCGTCGATGAAGGCGCGCTCGACACCGCGCGCATGCCACGCCGCTCGATCGAAGGCCGCTCGGGATGTGGGCTGTGCGGGGTTGAAAGCATTGCCGACGTCGTGCGCGTCACAAAGCCGGTCCCACAAGGAGAACGTCCCACACCGGCAGCGATCCTAAAGGCGGCGGCTGGATTGCAAGAGCTCCAACCCATGAATCGGCTCAATCACTCTGTCCATGGCGCCGCCTGGGTTTCGCTTGCTGGCAAGGTCCTGATCATACGCGAGGACATTGGCCGTCATAACGCGCTCGACAAGCTCATCGGCGCGATGTTCCATGCCGGCACCGACCCTTCAACGGGTTTCGTGCTGATGACCAGCCGCTGTAGCTTCGAACTCGTGCAAAAGGCGGCCACCGTCGGCATCGGCGCTCTCGTAACAGTTTCGGCACCCACCGCACTCGCACTTGAGATTGCGCAGAAAGCCCGTATGTTCCTCGCCGCCCTTGGCGACAGCGGAGTTGTCGTCTTCAACCGTTAAGCTTGCAAAGAAAGAGGCTGGAGTTTCGCCGTATGGAGAACCGTGACATGATCCGCATGGTCAATCAGATCGCGGCCTTCTTCGAGGCGTATCCGCGCCCCGACGCCCTTAAGGGCGTTGCCGACCACGTCAAAAAGTTCTGGGATCCCAGGATGCGCAAGCAGCTAAAGGAGTACATCGACGGCGGTGGTAAGGATATTTCGCCGCTCGCCATTGCAGCGCTGTCGCGCAAAACCAAGGCGTCTTAGGCAAATTTGATTACCTGTCGTCTCGGGCCCTTACGCGTCCCGCTTGCCGATTACCAGAACACGTCCTAATCTTTCCTCATTGCGACTGGTCGGCATACTGCGCCGCAGCAGGCTCATGGCCGATCGACCGCTGGTGACGTGAGCCGATGTCTCCCGCCGACTGGCGGCCCATTCCATGAGCCGATGACAAGCGACGCCTTGAGCCTCGACGGTGCAGCGCGCAGCGCGCCCGGCCAGCAGACAAGCTGGAGGAGTGTCATGGGTATTGCAATGACGTTGCGGGAATACCTCGACGACAAGCACGTCGACTACGATGTGATGATGCACAAGCGCACGCAGTGCGCTCAGGATTCGGCGCGAGCCAGCCACGTGCCGGCGGAACGATTTGCCAAGGCCGTCGTGTTGACGTGCGAAGGTGGCTTTGTGATCGCGGTCGTGCCGGCAAGCTCAAAAGTTCAGTTAGATACGATTGAGAAGATGCTGCACTGCCACGTCGAGGTGGCGACAGAGGAAGAGATCAGCGAACTCTTCCCTGATTGCGAAACGGGCGCGGTGCCCCCACTAGCGGAGCCCTATGCCGTGGATGCCTTTATCGACGAAAGCCTCGATGAGCAGCCTGACATTTACCTGGAAGGCGGCGATCATCGCAGCCTAATCCACATTCCCGGTTCACAGTTCCGCGCGCTCACGAAAAATGTGCGGCACGCGCGAATTTCGACACCTGCTTGAGGCCATCGCGCGGGACGAACTGGCGCTGAAAAAGCTGGCAGCCGCTCAGCTTGTGGCGGCGGCGTAAGGTAGCTTGTACGTCTCTGCGCAGGTTCTAAAGAACGGAGAGCCAAACCCATTTAAACCATGAGCCCGGCATGAGCAGGGTCACGCCATGCAGATTGCGCATAGCCGCCGCTGGCGCGACTTGATCAACGAGGCGCATATCCCATCTTTAAGAATAGCAGAACACACAACACTTTAGCGCGGCACACTATTCACGAGGTCAGCAGGAGGTCGTGGTATGCAGGTGATCGAAATTCAAGAGCACGCACGCAAGCTGAAGGATGCTCACGGCGGCAAGGCCATATTGGAAGCGGCCCAAAAGGCCCGCGAGCTGGACGAGACGGGCGACAGAGAACAAGCGGAGACCTGGCGACGCATCGAAGCCGCTCTCATGCAGATGAAAGGGCCCCACGTGAGCTGAAGGGGTGAGGCTGCCGCGTTCTACTTCGGCTCCCAACCCTGATCGTATTCGTAGTAGTGGCTCTCCGGCTTGATCTCCGTGCGCCAGAGCAGGTGCCGCTCGGAGTGATCAACCTCTGCCGCATCGTAGATCGCAATGGGAAGTTTGAGGTACGCCGCCGTGAGGCGTCCAATGGCTTGAAGCAGCGTGTAATTTGCAACCACGAGGTTTCGATCATCGATGGTGAGCTGAACCTGCGCCGTCAAATAGTCCTGCTCGGCGTTGAGAACGTCCTGGACTGTCCGGGTGCCGGCCTTCTGCTCGCGGTGCACACCCGCAAGCGCCACTTTGTTTGAGTCAACGGACGCTTGGTCTGCCATCAACTGCGCCTGTATCGAATTCACCTGTGCCCACGCCGAGACAACCGAGCTTTGCGTCTGTTGGCGCGCCTGGCGGACCTGCTCCAGACGCTGGATCTGAATCTGTTTGGCTTGGCGCACCTGAGAGGCAACTCGTCCACCTTGATAGAACGGAACCTTCACGCCAACGGTCGCCGACGCCTCCCTTGCAAAATCAAGCCCTTCAACGGGATTGTACTCATCCTCGTATTTGAGTTGGATATTCACCTCCGGCAGAAGCTGACCCCGTTGCTGAGCCACGGACTTGGCCGCCGCTGCCTCTTGGAACACGGCCGAGCCTATCGATGGATTCTCGAATTGTGCGACTTCTTGCGCTTCTTGCAGCGATCCTGGCAGAAAATGATCTATCGAGGCTGGCGTGAAAAGGTGGTCCGCGGGGTGACCGACGACCTCCTCATAGCTCGCCAAGCTTGATTGGTACTGCGCCTTGGCTGCTTCAAGAGACGCTACGGCGGTGGCGCGGCTCGCCTTTGATTGCGCCAGGTCGGTGCTGGTCAAATCACCGGCATTGAATTGGCGCTGGTTCGAGGCTTCATAATCGGTCAGCACCTTCACGTTGTTTTCTCTCAGCCGAACGATCGCCTGATTCTGCACCACGTCCATGTAAGAGGATACCGCGCTCAGCAGTGTTGTCTGCTCGGTGTCGCGCAAATCCTCGCGCGCGCCCAACGCGTTTGCCTCCGCCTCGCGGATCGAATTGATGTTTTGAAATCCCTTGAAGATCTGCTGTTGCAGCGTCACCGAGTACCCATACGGACGG
This sequence comes from Hyphomicrobium sp., assembly GCA_024230315.1. GTDB lineage: Bacteria > Pseudomonadota > Alphaproteobacteria > Rhizobiales > Hyphomicrobiaceae > Hyphomicrobium_A. The sequence continues at coordinate 731 of JAAERO010000238.1, read as the reverse complement.
TCGTCGCCCTCAATCGTGGCGTCGGGAACATTCGCGCCCGGCAATATTTTGTTGACGGCATGACCATCAATCTCGAACTCCGTGTGCTTGTAGCCGGTAGCAGCGTTGCCAAAGATCTGCGGAAGAAGGGACGACATAGCTTGGGAGATGTTTTCGTCGGTCGCACGCGTTGAAGCCCGCTGGGCCAAGAGCTGCGGATTGCCAAAGTAGGTGGAAACCAGCGCCTCATCCAACGATTCGGCGCATGCCGCATTGTTTGCGGCGAATATGAGTGCCACGAGCAATACTATGGTTGGCATATGCTTTGGACGCTGGGCTCTGCCCCCAGTGCCCGCTACAATGCTTGCCATGCTTCCCCCCGAGCTCAACCCGCCGCGACGAGCGCTGCTGCATAATGGCAGAATGCGCGAACTCTATAAGCGTGCTGCAATCACGCAAGAGTTCAAAGATAGAATCAGCGATCGCTTTTGATTGTACAGCAATGCGGCCACACTCATCGACGCCGAATCGAAATTCGCGGCACGACGAATCATTAGCACGCTAATTTCCGTGCCCGCAGGCTAACGAGCACGGCAAGACTAAGCCTTCTCACCCGACATTCCCCGGATGACACTGCATCGATGATGGAGTGCGCCAATTTCCGTTCCTCGAAGCAGGAACTGCGGTAATCAGACCCTCACTTGCCGCCACTGTGGCTGGCGAGCGTCAAGTCTGGCCGTTTGGTGTTAGCT
>JAAERO010000237.1 GCA_024230315.1 Hyphomicrobium sp. | reverse complement strand
GGCCATCCTTAGGTGTCGCGCCTTCCGGCACGTGCACGTGGATGTCCTTCTTCTCAAATAGCGAAGGATGAATGCCAAAGTCGACGGAGCGCGCGCGCACGTAAGCGTTTGCGGCTTGGATCGACTCCTTCATCACGTCGCTCAGGTTGCCGGTGACCGTCATCTTGCCTTTGCCGGGCATCATGACGGCTTCGATCGTCAGCAGCTCGCCGCCGACCTCGGTCCACGCAAGCCCCGTAACGATTCCGACCTGATCCTCCAGCTCGGCCTCGCCGTAGCGATATTTCGTAACACCGAGATAGAATTCCAGGTTGTCCCGCGTCACCTTTATCGTTTTCGCCGACGACGAGAGAATCTCCTTCACAGCCTTGCGCGCGAGCTTAGCGACCTCACGCTCAAGCGAGCGCACACCCGCCTCGCGCGTGTAGCGGCGGATGATTTCTAAGAGCGCCGCGTCATCGATCGACCACTCGTCGGCCTCAAGCCCATGTGCCTGTAGCTGACCCGCGATCAAGTGGCGCTTGACGATTTCGATCTTCTCATCCTCGGTGTAGCCCGCAAGATGAATAATCTCCATGCGATCCATCAGGGCCGGCGGAATGTTGAGCGTGTTGGCCGTCGTCACGAACATCACGTTCGACAGGTCGTAGTCGACCTCGAGGTAATGATCGTTGAACGTTGCGTTTTGCTCAGGGTCCAACACCTCCAGCAACGCCGATGCGGGATCGCCGCGGAAGTCTGCGCCCATCTTGTCGATTTCGTCAAAAAGGAACAGCGGATTGACACGCTTCGCCTTGCGCATGGACTTGATTACTTTGCCCGGCATGGAGCCGATGTAAGTGCGCCGATGGCCGCGAATCTCCGCCTCGTCGCTTACGCCGCCAAGGCTCATGCGCACGAACTCGCGGCCCGTTGCGTGAGCGATCGACTTGCCGAGCGACGTCTTGCCGACACCGGGAGGGCCGACCAAGCAAAGGATGGGCCCCTTGAGCTTGTTGGTGCGCGCCTGCACGGCGAGATACTCGACGATGCGCTCCTTGACCTTTTCCAAGCCGTAGTGGTCAGCGTCCAGCGTCTGCTGCGCCTCGTCGAGATCCTTCTTGACCTTGCCCTTAATGCCCCACGGGATCGACAACAGCCAGTCGAGGTAGTTGCGCACCACGGTGGCTTCCGCTGACATGGGGTTCATCTGCTTAAGCTTCTTAAGCTCCGCGAGGGCCTTGTCACGGGCCTCCTTCGACAGCTTGGTGTTCTCAATCTTCTCTTCGAACTCTGAGATGTCGTCGCCCTCGCCGCTATCGCCGAGCTCCTTCTGGATCGCCTTCATCTGTTCGTTGAGATAGTACTCGCGCTGCGTGTTCTCCATCTGCCGTTTGACGCGGCTGCGAATCTTCTTCTCCACCTGGAGGACGGAGATCTCGCTTGCCATCAGCGTATAGACGCGCTCCAGCCGCTCAGAGAGCGTCGCCATCTCCAAGACTTCCTGCTTTTCCGCAATCTTCTTGATGGCCAGATGCGAAGCGATCGTGTCGGCGAGCTTCGAATAGTCTTCAATCTGGGCAATCGTGCCCAAGACTTCCGGCGAGATCTTCTTCGAGATCTTCTTATTGAGCTTCACGTAGCTCTCAAACTGCGTCACCGCCGAACGCGCCAAGGCCTCGATCTCGTCCTTTGTACCCATGCTCTCAGGGACAGGCTCGACCTCGGCTTCGAAATAGTTGGGGTTGTCGGCGTAGCCGACGATGCGCGCACGCGAAGTACCTTCGACGAGCACCTTCGCTGTGCCGTCGGGCAACTTGAGCAACTGCCGCACGGAGGCGAGCGTGCCGACAGGATAAATCGCGTCCGCTGCGGGATCGTCGTCGCCGGCGTTCTTCTGCGCGGCAAGCAGGATATGCTTGTCCGTGCGCATCACCTCTTCGAGCGCATTGATTGACTTATCGCGACTGACGAAGAGCGGCACAATCATATAAGGAAAGACCACGATGTCGCGCAGCGGGAGCACAGGATAGAGTCCCTTGCCCGCAGTCTTTTCTTTCGTCTGCGTGTCTTCACCCATGTCACCACCCATTGGAGCGCGTTGTTTTCGGATGATTTCTTGTTTAGGCTCTAGATCTTTGTGTCCTTTAGCACTTTACATCGACAGCCCGGACGCTTTTGAGGCGAGGCCCCGACGCGACTGCGGATAAGGCACTTCGCGCGTCCGCACAAGGCTCAACCGATCTTTCCCAGATGACCCTGGAGATTTGAGCGATTGTAGCCAATCGAGCCCGATGGAGAAAGCGGTAGCTGTTTTGGGTGTGGTTGGTGAACGGTATCCGAGTGAGGGGTGACAATGTCCGCCAAGTGCCGATAGTGTTGAAAAAGTCGGTTGATCATTGGTGCGAACGCTGATTCCTGTTTGAGAGGCAGGGATCGGAGGGCACGGCGATGATGGGACGGAAAACGACGGATCAGGCGAGGTTGTTTTATGCG
>JAAERO010000236.1 GCA_024230315.1 Hyphomicrobium sp. | reverse complement strand
CAAGCCCATGAACGTAAACAAACCTGCAACCAGCAGCGTCAGCGCAATGAGCGTGGGCACAGAGCGGCTGGCCAGCACCCGGTCATAGACCTGCAGCATGAACAGCGGGCCCGTGAGCATGAGCAGATTAACGACAAAACTGAACACGCCCGTGGCGATGAACGCGCCACGGCACGCCGCCAATGCTGAGGCCCAAGCAGAGTCGGTAGCGCGTGCGCGTAGGCTGTTGCTAAGAGTTGGTCTCAACGTGCACGCTTTGTTGGCACCTCGCGCTTAAAGGAACGCAAAGTCATCCGCATTAAGATCGTCGATGGCGGTATTTTCCAAGGTGATTGAATTGCCATCACCAAAGTCTATGACAACGTCGCTACCGTCTTGGGTCATGTAATTCTGTAACGCGTCAAAATCGTCAACCCCGACGCCATCCAGTTCAATGACGCTTCCTTCGCTTTTTAGAAAACCTCTAACGACATCGTTGCCGAAGTTGCCATCAAAGACGAGCGTGTTGTTGGTACCATTATAAATGTAGATCCTGTCGTCACCGGCACCGCCGTTCACGGTGTGGTCGGCACCACCCGTAATGGTGAGCGTGTCGTCACCGTCACCGCCGTTCACGGTGGTGTTGGTGGAAAAATAGACATTGATCTTGTCGTTACCGGCACCGCCGTTCACGGTGTTGTTGGTACCACCGTAGACATTGAACGTGTCGTCACCGTCATCGCCGTTCACGGTGTTGTTGGAACTATCCCTAATGGAGATCCTGTCGTTACCGTCACCGCCGTTCACGGTGTTGTTGGTGGAACCATCGCGGACATAGATCCACTCGTCACCGGCACCGCCGTTCACGGTGTTGTTGGAACTATCCCTAATGGAGATCGTGTCGTCCCCGTCACCGCCGTTCACGGTGTGTTTACCACCACCCCGAATGGTGAACTGGTCGTTACCGGCACCGCCGTTCAGCGTGTTGTTGGTACCACCATGGACATCGAACGTGTCGTCACCGGCATCGCCGTTCACGGTGTTGTTG
>JAAERO010000235.1 GCA_024230315.1 Hyphomicrobium sp. | reverse complement strand
TCCTGAGAGACGGCCAAGACCTCATCCACCTCATCGAGCGCATCAGGAGCAGATAGGGATTACCGCGCCCCAGGTTGAAAATCAGCTGGGGAGAGGGCTGGGGGTACGAGAAAACTTGGACGCCTTCTGTTCTTATGTTCCAGCATTCTTGCGTCCGTACCGTCCGCAATGTCATGTCGCCAGGTTCATATCGGCAAGTCATCGTGGATTATTGATGTAGATTATTGATGTAGATTGTTGATGATGTAGACGTCGCGAACAACAGCGGATAAGCAGGGACACACAAGACGCAGCCCGCACGCCATGGCCGAAGTACACGCTCGTCTTCTGTGACGCTCAAAACACACGTTCCGTAAAAGAACACTCAGACCTGAGAGCTGCGTGGTAGTTCGCGCTCATGGCAAACGCGCGCCCCCCCCGATAAACACGCATAAACTCTGCGTATTTTCATCTGAGGAGCGAGGACGCCGTCACGCGTCTGAGGTCATCGCCCAAGTATGCGTGGTTATGCGCGATGTGGAGTGTGTC
>JAAERO010000234.1 GCA_024230315.1 Hyphomicrobium sp. | reverse complement strand
TGAAAGATGTTCTTGGCCAGATCCAGACCGACTGTGGTAACTTGCATGGGGGTGGCTCCTCTCGTTAGCAGTCTTATGACAACTGCATTATGGCGCATCGACGCCGGTGGAGCAGGAGCCATCCACCCCATCTGCTTTTGACCCAAAGCGGACATTGGGAGCGGCGGCCGTATCCTAGAAATGCCCGCTCAATTTCATGAGCTGGCAATGGTGCCGACACCGATGGTGACCTGACAAATTAGAGCCGGACTGCTCGACGCAGATGGCTCATTCATGGGGCCGGAAACACGACGCCCCAATCGTTCTTCATGTCGATCACGGTCCAGCCCTCTTTCTTGGCGAGCGGCATGACCTTGTCGGTGTGGCTGTCGTACTTGTCTTCGCGTTCGCCGTCGGTGTGGTGGAGGAGGAGCGCGAGCCCACCGGTGAGGGCCGTGTATTGCAGCATGTGGAGGTCGCCGTTTGAGTTTCCGGCGGCGAGTATTGGCTTCTTCCCGAGTTCCTGCATGATGAGGCGGGGCTTGCCGGCCCAGTTATCGAGATAGTGTGCCCGATACGTCCGCACGAGCTGAGCCTTGCCCTCGTCCACCACGTACTCGATGCGCACCGACGAGCCATGAACGTGGTCCGGCGGGAGACCATAGAGTTCCTCGCTCACCAAGCGCAGGAAGGCTGCCTCGTCGGCGGAGTAGATGTGCACCTTAAAGTCGTTGGCTTCGAGATAGCGGATCAGTTCCAGCATGGGCTGATAGATCAGCCCTTTAACGCCGACCTTGTATTTCGGATGTTTCCAAGTTTTGAGCCATGCCCGCCCCCAGTTGGCGAACACGTCTGTCGTCATGCCACCGAAAGGCACGCCGATTAATTGACCGAGGAGGGTGTCGTAGGCTGCATCCTCGTACAGGCTGACAAAGTAGTCCTTGTCCTTGGTGGCGAGCGACTTATAGGGCTGTCGCGCCTTCAAGCTTGGATCGGCCGCCATCTGCTGCTTCATGTGATCAAAAACAGCAAAGAAATGAACGTAGAGCGGCTTCTCGTTCCACAACGTGCCGTCGTTGTCGAAGGTGGCGATGCGATCCTCGGGCGGGACATAGTCCTTGCCGTTCTCGTCCGTCACGGCAGCAACGAATTCCAGGATCGCCTTCTTGGCAGGTCCGTCGTTCCATGTCGGCAGAAGGTCCTTGGCAGCGGCGGTGCCGGACACGAATGCGATCAGTAGCAATGCGAGGAGGGTAGAGATGCGAAGATTGAATTTCATTGTGTTACCTTTCGCCATGACGCCGCCGCCGCCAGATGCGCTTCGGTCGCGTTCCTGCTCCCGGTAAGCTCGTCAGAAAAAAAGGCGGGCATCCAGAAAAGGGCGCCCGCCGACATTTGATCAGGACTCACTGCGCGTGCGCGGCCTGGGCGGCCGCGATCTGCTTCTTCACGGCATCGAGGTTGAAACTCGCGCCCGGCTGCATGGGCGGATATTCGATGGCGGTCTCGGCCAGCTTGGCGACTTCCTCCTGCATGAAGACGAAGCGCCAGAACTCACGTCCGTAGTAGTGCTCAAACGACATCCACGACTCGCCCGGTGCAAATCCCAATCGCTCAAACGGATCGAGGCGAAGGTTGGTCATCATTGGCCAACCCGGCTGCACCTGCGGTCCCAGCCAACCTTTAGGCATCGTAAGCAATTGAAACTTGATGTCGCCGAGCCGAACGGCCGCAAGCGCCGACTGGGTGAAATACCAGAGTTCGTTGCGGGCCGACTTGCCGCCTTTGGTCAGCATGTCCGTCTGGTCGTAGCCGTCCAGGTGCACCTTGTAGGTTTTTCCTCCGAGCTTCTTGCCCTTGAGCAATTCATCTTTGATGTTCGGATTGCCCGCAGCAGCAACGAAGGTCGGGAACAAGTCCAAGCCCGACATCACACCGTTGATGACCTGGTTTGGCTTTACCTTGCCCGGCCAGCGCATGATCATCGGCACGCGGAAGGCGCCCTCGGTACCCATGCCCTTCGCACCCTTGAATGGCGTATTGCCACCATCGGGCCATGTGAAGGTTTACGTGCCGTTATCCGTTGTGACGATGATGAGTGTGTTGTCCGCCACGCCCATGTCGTCGAGCTTCTTCATGACGTCGCCGATAATGTCATCGAACTGCGCCATGCCCGCTTCCTGGATGCTCCAGCTGTTCTCAGGCGTGATCAGGGACTCGTAGTGAGGGGAGAGGTGCGTGAACACGTGCATCCGCGTCGGGTTCAGCCAAACAAAGAACGGTTTGTCGTCCTTCTTGGCCTTTTCCATGAAGTCGGTGGCAAATTTCAAGATGTGGTCATCCACGGTCTCCATGTTGTATTTGATGCCCTTGGTGGGATGAGGCGGCAGCGGACCCTCGTCCACGATCTTCTGCTTGCCGACCTTGCCCCAGCGCGGGTCCACCGTCGCGTCGTCCTTGTCGGTGGCCCAGGTGTGCAGGATGTTGCGGGGGCCCCCTTTTTCTTTGAACCCTGGCGGATACGTCTTGTTGAACGGATCCTGCATGGCATCGAGGTGATAGAGGTAGCCGAAGAACTCGTCGAAGCCGTGTAACGTGGGCAGGTACGGGTTGAGGTCACCCAGGTGGTTCTTACCGAATTGCCCCGTGGCATAACCCATATCCTTCAGCACGGTGGCAATCGTGGGAGCTTTATCCGGCATCCCGATCTTGGCGCCTGCCTGTCCGACCGTGGTCATGCCGGTGCGGATCGGCAGTTCACCGGTGATAAAGTTGGCCCGGCCGGCCGTGCAACTCGCCTCGGCATAGTAGTCGGTGAAGATCACACCCTCGGCGGCCAGCTGGTCGATGTTGGGCGTTCGCCCGGCCATCAGACCCCGGTGGTACGCGCCGATGTTCCACATACCGATGTCGTCACCCATGATGACGATGATGTTGGGCTTATTGGTTGTTTGGGCCATGGCCGGCGCGATGAACGCGAAGACGCTCGTCAGCAACCAAACAAGCAACCTTGGGGCAGAGTCGATGTGCATCACTTTCACTCCGTGATCAAAGAACGTGCACCTGCGACGCTTCAGCATTCAGGCGCCCACTCACGCCACCTCTCTGACGCGAGGGCGCGTTGTCAGTCTGACAGCTATTAGCTCGTACGTCGTAGAGTATGGAACTTACGGTGCCCCGAACATTGATCAAGCTCAACCATAGTCGGACAGGCACACGCCATTGAATGGGGCTTCTCGAAGGGCGAGCATGTCCTCGCCGAATGTCCGCTTATGGCACTTAGCGGACATCTAAGCCGCCTCTGAGAATGTCCGCTTTCGGGGGTAAAGCGGACATCTGTATCGCTCTCTCGGATGTCTGCTTCTGACCCAAAGCGGACATTGTCACCCCTCACTCGGATGTCGACCAACGGCCAACAGAAATTCTTGCCGGAAGTCTCTACTGTGCTCTGCTCTGAGATGGTTGCAACCGAGAACGCTGCGAGCAGGGCAGCGGGAGAGGAGACGCGAGAATGAACAAAGCACTATTGGTGGCATGTGCCGTGGCGGGAGGTCTATTTGCGGCGCTTGCTGCTCCCCCGCCGGCGCAAGCCCTTCCCAGCGTCAATTTAGGTATTGAGAAAAATGCTGATGCAGTAATGCCCGTGGCCCGGCGTGGCGGTCGCGGTTTCCGTGGCGGACGTGGTTATCGTGGTGGACGTGCTTATCGTGGCGGACGTGCTTATCGCGGGCGCGGGTTTCGTCGCGGGCGCGTGTACGGCTACCGAGGTTACCGCGGACGCGGCTATCGTGGCCGACGTTATCGCCGTGGGCGCGTCTACGGCTACCGGGGCTACCGCGGACGCCGTTATCGTGGCCGGCGTTATCGCCGTGGGCGCGTCTACGGCTACTACGGTGGCCGCTGCGCTTGGCTGAGGCGGAGGGCCTACCGCACAGGCAGCGCCTATTGGTGGCGCCGCTACAATCGCTGCCGGTACTACTACTGAGCCGGGCGATTGCAGGATAGAAGGACAAAGGGGTCGGATTCGTTCCGGCCCTTTTTCTTGGATCGTAATGCTGGGTGGCAAGCGCCGACTGACGCAGGCAGGATCACCGCCATGAACCAGGCGTCCGAATCCAGCTCTCAAAGCGCAAATAGCCATATCCACTCAGTCAAACTGGACCCGTTTCACGGGAGCAGACCACGATCGCTATAGACCAATCGAGCGGAGGCGTATCGGTATCAGAGAGCCTGAAAAAAGGGACTAGCATTTGGTCGCAATCGAACCCCGAGGTCCTCTCCAATCGGGACGCTCATCGAGATCCGGATGTCCGCTTTTGGCACTTAGCGGACATTTTGTGCACCCGGCCGGATGTCCGCTTTCGGGGGTAAAGCGGACATCGGCGACACCAACTCAAATGTCCGCTTTTGACCCAAAGCCGACGTCGGGCAGTCTCCCAATGGGCGTCGGATTCTAACCTAGATACTGGTACTGCTTTGTCGGTCAGGGCACTGCTGGCCAGCCCCAATCGGTGGTCCAGTTGGAATGTTAGTTCAAGTGCGGTCGTGGAGCTAAGCGCTGTTGCGAGACAGTAATGTTTTTCCTATATGCCCTTGTCCGGGTCAGCGCGGATGCGGCAGCCAGCGACGAGCTAGCTCGCCGCATGACAAACGTGGGAGGCAAACCATGAAAAGCATTCTGTGCGTATCGCTATTGATCCTGCTGATGCCGAGCGCTTACGCCGCCTCATTGCCGGGCGACAGCGCCGACGGGAAGCGCTTGTATGACGCTAACTGCATGGGATGTCACGACACCAGCGTTTTCACCCGCAAGGACCGACTCGTTCAATCTTTGGATGCGCTGAAAAAGCAGTTGGTCAGTTGCAGTCATATGGCCGAAAAGGAATTCTCCGCGAGCGAAATGCAAGACCTCCTCAAGTACCTGAACGATCAGTTTTATGACTTTCGCTAGGGCATCCTGAGGCACCATGGCGGCGCGCCATTGACCTCGTCACCCGCGTGGGGTGCACCCGTAGCTCAACGGATAGAGCACCAGACTTCGAATCTGGCGTCTGCGGCTGAACGGTTTGACGATGCGTGAACAACCAATCGAGCCGATTGTCACGAAGCCCATCCGCTGGCCAGACGGGCTCTAAGCAGCGTAGACGTATCGCAGGTGGGTGGAGGTCTGCTCTGGGTTGGCGACCTAAGCATCAATGTCCGCTTTTGGCACTTAGCGGACATTTAGACCGCCTCCGAGAATGTCCGCTTTCGGGGGTAAAGCGGACATCCTTGACGCCCGCTCCCATGTCCGCTTTTGACCCAAAGCGGACATCAAGGCCCGGATATGAGATCGCGCCGGATTCTAATGTACAGACTGGTACCGCTTTGTGGGGCAGGGCATGGGGCAGGCCAACCTACCTTACAACGCGATCCGTCCTCACTCGTCGCGCCCCTATTAATGTCCGCCGCTGGCGACCATAGGGTCAGCGGCTCGCCAACCATTAATCAAGCCCCTCAGCACAACTTGGTGCGTAAGCGTCCGGCCAACGGCGCCTTACATAGCCCTGCGAACGCAATCATAGTGTCCACTTGGATTTAAGCGGACACTTACCTCATGGCATCAAGATCAAGGACCCCACGTCGTCGATGGAGTGTGGCGTTCAAGAAGC
>JAAERO010000233.1 GCA_024230315.1 Hyphomicrobium sp. | reverse complement strand
CCAACCGACCAAACACCGATTGGCGCAAAAGAGCATCGACGCCATGTAACCGGTTATGACCGCAGCGTGGATCGTGCAATTTGGTTCCAGCAAATTCAAGCAGGCCGCAAGCCTCATCAAGCTCGCGAAACAGCAGCAGCCCACCGTCAGAACTGATCCGACAGCCTTGGAATTCCAGCTTCACGCGACGGTCAAAATCCAGCCCAAGACGACTGCTTTCGCTTTCACCCGCAAGGTGTGACAAGACTGCCCCCAAATCATAGCCCCAAACGACTGAATCGTAACGGAATTACGCCACTAGCGCAGCAGAAATCCGGCGTCTACTTGGGGAATGCGGGTGAAAGCTTGTTTGTGGTGTGGGTCATGTTTGTCCGCCTAACACTGGCCCATCAATTGAGTCTCGTTGCGAACACACGCTAGCAGCCGTCAACCGATACAGCCAGACGAGAAGTCCTTTTGTCTCAAGGGTTTTTTCCGACGTCTGTCGACGTCGCTCGACGGCAACAGACGCCAAAATGGCGGAAGTAAATGACGCCTAACACATGCGCACCAAAGTGGTGCATTCGGTTCGCATCTGAGCAACGCGCAACCTCGCCTTCACGATCGTGCTTACCGCGCGATAACCATACCGAGAGAAAAGTTGGGGGCACCCTTTCGCCGTTGGGCTCATGGCAGCAGCACAATCGACCCGGTCGTTTTGCGCGCTTCCAAATCGCGATGAGCTTGCCCTACGTCTTTCAACGCATAGGTACAGCTTACGGGAATCTTAATCGCACCCTTGGCGACCATATCAAAAAGTTCGCCTGCATTGGAGAGCAGGTCGGCACGGCGTGCCGTATAGGTCATCAACGAGGGGCGCGTGGCAAAGAGCGAGCCCTTCAGCGAGAGAAGATCCATATCGAATGGCGGCACCGGCCCTGAGGCATTTCCAAAGCTTACCCACATACCCTTAGGCTTGAGGCAATCGAGCGAAGCCGGGAACGTGTCCTTGCCTATTGAATCGTAAACGACGTTGCAGCCTTCGCCACCGGTGATCTGACGAACGCGCTCAACAAACTCCTCCGTTTGGTAGTTGATGACGTGGCGACAGCCGTTCTCCTTGGCAAGCTGAGCCTTCTCATCGGACCCAACAGTTCCAATCATGGTCGCGCCCATCGCCTTGGCCCATTGACAAGCAATGAGGCCAACACCGCCGGCCGCAGCATGAAACAACAGAACCGTTTCCGCCGTGCAGGGATACGTTTCGCGCAACAGATAGCGCACGGTCATGCCCTGCAGCATAATGGAGGCGGCCGTGGTGTCGTCAATAGTGTTGGGAATCTTGACGAGCCTGTCAGCGGGAATAAGACGTTCGACCGCGTAGCCACCCAGCACGCCTGCGTACGCGACGCGATCACCGATCTTGAGGTCGCTCACGCCATCACCTAGCGCTTCAACGACACCTGCCCCCTCCATGCCAATGATCGCCGGCAGGTCTGCTAGCTTGTATAGGCCCGTGCGGTGGTAGACATCGATGTAGTTGAGTCCAATCGCCGTTTGACGAATACGCGCTTCTCCAGGGCCTGGATCACCGACCTCAACGACGTCCCAGCTCAAAGCTTCTGGACCCCCATAATCATGGATGCGGACTGCGTGCGCCATTGTGGTCCCCACGATTGTTGCTGCCGGAGGCCAGCGTCGGTTGCCTTGACGCTGCCATCCTGGCCTTCTACGGGCTCATGCTACGGGCAGACAAGGGAGTTATGATGATTTTTGGCGGCGATCGAGGCTGGCGCGTGCTGATCCTAGCGCTGCTGCTGCCGGTTATCGCGCCATTGGGCTGCGCAGGCACAAACGTTTCCGCTGGCCGCCCCTATGCGGGCATGACGTGCGTGGACGATTCGGCCGAATGCATTAGGCGCCGGCAGGTCACGCTGCGCTATCTAGAGAACGACACGAGCCGCACTTGGGTCAAGCAGAGGCCCCCGCCAGAGGCTTACGCTTCAGGCGTGCGGCTATTCGCTCTCAAGAAGAAGAAGAAAGAGCTTACGTGTGATGAACTCGCCCACGGCCGGCGCGAAGCCGATAAGGCACCCACCGTGCTGCGCGGACCTGGAGGCGCAAAACTGACAACGGCACAAATTTCACGCGGCGTCATACTGGCAAGCGAGGTGTCGCGAGAACTTGCCAGAGAGATGCGGCGGCGCTGTAAATCGTAGATCGTGCGCGGCTCCCTATACCCATTGTGCATATGGCGCTTCCCATCCCGGTCTGCTCGGTCCAACATTGGCCAGCCTTCGTATTCCCTGAGTGAGCGTCCAGCACCCGCGACGAGAAAGCCATAAAGAATGTCGTTACAAGAAATCGCTGATGCGGTCGTTGCGTTCGTTCAAGCCAATCAAGCGTGGGCCGCGCCCGTGGCATTCGCGCTTGCGTTCGGAGAAAGTCTCGCGTTCATCTCCTTGATCTTGCCTTCGACAGTGATCCTGGTGGCCATCGGCGGCTTATTGGGGGCGAGCGCGATCGATATTTGGCCCGTCGTTATTGCGGCAGGCTTCGGCGGTTCGCTGGGCTATGCGATATCCTACTGGATCGGGCTCTACTTCAACGACTCGATCAACGGTTACTGGCCGTTTCGCGACTATCCCGAGATGATGCGACGCGGTCGGGAATTCTTTGAGAAGTACGGCGCCTTTGCCGTCTTCCTCGGCCACTTCTTCGGACCAATCCGTGCGGTCATTCCCGTGATCGCCGGCATGGCCGCCATGCGCCAAATTCCGTTTCAGATTGCCAACGTCACATCCGCCTTCTTATGGGCGGGAGGCGTCATCGCACCAAGCTTCTTAGGGCTCGCCTGGCTGGCCGGGCACTGATACGATCGACGGGCCTCGTCGCAACAGCATAGGTCGTATAGCAGCGATTGAGGCTCTCGCAGTACGCCACGAGGTCACTCCCCCTTGAATCTCTTGCTTCTTAGGGCCGGATCACCTAGAGGAGACCGACACACATGGCCTTCGGCGCGGCCTTTGACCCTCTAGATTTTGGTAGAACCCTATGAACAAGCGCACCCATCGCCACGTCGAGACTCTGAAGAAGAAAAGGCGCCGGGCCATTCCCCGCGCCAAGGTGACGCGCATCCAAGGCAATACGGCCGGCGTGCGTAGGCGGCTGAAGAAACAGGCCGGCGTTGCACGCGTGGCCAAGGCCGCTGCCGACACCTAGAGCCTGATCGTTTCACTTGGAAACGATTGACTCGCGTTCAAGTGAACCACGTCTCTACACTTTTGATTTATTGTAAGATTCACTTATCTGTCGGAGACCTTCCGCGCGAAGGCTTGAGCGATTCCATCAAGAACGACCTTATCCGACATTCCCCAAGTAGTCCTTCATTTTCGTTCAGTGCGCCCAATTTTTCCTCGGCCAACACGTCACGTTGAGCCGAACTTCGCTTATTGGTGGAGGTTTAGCCAATGGCGATGGCTCCTTGATCGTTTCGTTGCGTGTTTGCATGTCGCAAGACGTACTTCGGTTGTGGTGTTTGAGCGTTGTTGCGGT
>JAAERO010000232.1 GCA_024230315.1 Hyphomicrobium sp. | reverse complement strand
GCGACGGTCAAAATCAAGGTCGAGACGACTGTTTTCGCTTTCACCCGCAAGGTGTGACAAGACTGCCCCCAAATCATAGCCCAAAACGACTGAACCATAACGGAATTACGCCACTAGCGCAGCAGATATCCGGCGTCTACCTGGGGAATGCGGGCTCAAAGCTCGGAATGAGCAGCGTTTTCACAGGGCGCACAACATCCGGCACTGCCGTTTCCTCTTCTCCGCTGCATGCTGAAAGCAAGAGCGGAGTCATTAGGAAAAGGCTGAGACATTTGCAGGTGTGTCTGTTCATATCGCGCTACTCGAAGAGTTGAAAACATGGGATACAATAACCGAGCCCATGCGACGCAGTCACCGTAGACTTTGGGATACGCCCGACCCTGTTCGCCACTGAGATTGCAAATTGATGCTCGAGCCGACAGGTGCTCGCTCATTGACCTGCTACCTCCCATTTCAGTACTGAGCGATACATTAGAGCCCCGAGTTCCACTTAATCTCAAATCTCGCCGACTGAGTAGCATCAGAGTAACCGCGGCAAGAACTTCGCTGGAGCCTATGGGTAACAGCCAAGTGCACGAGAGCTGCCCTGTTGGGGCCACAAGCAGACATTCTCAGCACGATCAGGGACAGATAGAGCGTCAGCACGGAGGCTTTTCTGATATCGGTATCGAACAGGTCTTCATTCCTGAATGTTACCTTGTCGCCAACGCCAGCCATCTACACATGGTCGTCTATCCTCTCAGCCCAGCTCGACTCATCGGCTCAGCAGCTCGATGTAGGTCTGGATGACGAATGCGTTGATGATGTCGAGCAGGAAAGCTCCCACGAGCGGAATCACCAGGAAAGACTTCGGCGACGGACCGAAGCGGCTGGTCACCGCATTCATGTTCGCGATGCCGACCGGCGTGGCGCCGAGCCCGAGTCCGGAGTAGCCGGCGGCCATGATGGCGGCGTCGTAGTCACGCCCGCAAAGGCGGAAGATCACAAAGATCGCGAATGCGACGGTGAGCACCACCTGGAGGACCAGAAGTACGAGCACTCCGCCCAACGAGCCGGCCAGCTGGGTCAGCTGCATGCTCATCAGGCTCATCGCCAGGAACAGATGCAGACTGACGTCGTTGAAGAGGTTGAGCGTCGGCGGGTCGACGGGTCGACCGCGCCAGTCGGCCAGGTTCGTGAGCATGATCCCGACGGCCATCGCCGTGAGGAAGCCCGGAAGCACGGTGCCGCGCTCGCGCAGGAGCTCGTTCAAGTCGGCGCCGATCCACACGCAGATGGCCAGGAGCAGAAGGGTGCGGATCACCTGCCTGCTGGTGACCGAGACGATGGGCTCGCCCTCGTCCGCCGGCACGACCCGGTCTTCGTCGCCTTCGGACGACGCCGACGGCGAGAGATTGTGGCGGCGGATCAGCCAGCCCGCGATCGGGCCGCCGACGAGTCCGCCGCAGATCAGCCCGAAGGTCGCGAAGGCGAGTCCCAGCGCCGCGGCACCCGAGAAGCCGGCCTCCTCCCCGAGAGCTCCCCAGGTGATCGCGGTGCCGTGCCCACCGGCCAGCGACACGCTTCCGCCGATCAGTCCGTAGCCCGGCGGCTCGCCGAGAAGCGTCGCCGTCAGAACGCCCACGCCGTTCTGCAATGCGAGGAAGAGCAGAGTGAGCGCCCCCAGAATCGCCAGCAGGCGGCCGCCCTCCTTGAGCAGCCGCAGCTTCGCCGAGAGACCGATGGTGGAGAAGAAGACGAGCAGAAGCGTGTCGCGGAGCGCGAGATCGAAGCCGACGCGGATGTCGCCAAAGACGTCGAGGCCCGCGACGACGAGGCTACACAGCAGGCCGCCCGTCACCGCGATCGGGATGCTGAAGCGCTGCAAGAAAGTGAGCCTGGCCGTGATCTGCTCCCCGAGCCAGAGAACGATGATCGCCAGCACCAGGACGTGGATGGGATCGAGCTCGACGGTCATGATCCGACCCTCAGGGTTCGACGTTCGCCTTCTCCCACGCTCGCACCCTGGCGCGAGCGCGGTCGAAGAGCCGCTCGTAGTTCCCCTTCTTTACCATCTCGCGCGCCTCGGAAGACAGTGCCTGCCATAGGGGCTCGTACTGGTAGTAGACCGCGAGATAGCTCTCCTGGTCCTTCGGTGCGACCGCGTCCGTCCCGAACAGGAAGCGATCCGGGAAGCGGTTGATCAGGTCGGCCGTCAGCCGAACCGCCTCGGGCGAGGAGACGACGTACTTCGCCGTCTCGTCCCAGGAGATGTCGAAGTACAGGTTGGGGACCTGCTCGTGTGTGAGGGCTCGCTCCAGCATGTCGACGTGGCGGGGGCTGCGCTCGGCCGGACCAGCGGAGGTACGCGCGCCCGCGGGGCGAACCACCCGGCCGAGCCCGGTGTGCGCCCAGATGATCGTCGCGTCAGGGTGGCGGAGCAGCAGATCGCGCATCTGCGTCAGGTAGGTGGGCTCGGCGTCCACCTTCTGGAACGGAATGTCGAGGTCGCAGTGCAGGATCACGACCAGACCCGACTCGGCGGCGAACTCGAGGATGCGGTCGAGGGCCGGATTGGTGAGGCTGGCGACGTTGCCCGCGACCTTCGCCGAGACGAACTCCTTGTGGATGCTGAACTCGCCGATGCCCGTAAACACGCCGGGGAAGGTCCGGAGCACGCGCTTGATGTGATCGACGGCGTACATGTCGGCCGGGTTGAAGCCGGTGATCATCGGGTCGAAGCGCGCCTGCTGGGCCGGCGCGAGCGAGCGGTAGGCCTTGGCGATGTAGGCGTCGGTAAACGAGTAGTAGTAGAGCGGCGCGTCGCTGTGGAGGTAGTAGGTCGGCGCGTAGCTGCCGGTGTTCTGGTAGGACCAGGTCTGCTGCAGCGGGATCCCGAAGAGCGCGGCGCGCCCCACCTTGTCACCCATGATCTCCAGAAACTCGCCGATCTCGATGCCCTCCTGGATGTAGTTGGTCAGGTGGAAGTGGGAGTCGTGGAGCTCGTAGGCGTCCGACTCCGCCCTGGCCTCATGTTGGGGCAGGATCAGCAGGGCGACGAGCAGCGCGAGGGCCGCGGCGCGGGCGCGGTGGTCGACACTTCTTGGTAGGGCCATCTAAAGCCTCCTCCTGTCAATCGCGAACAACCGTAGCCGAGAAGAAAGAGCTCACGGCAGCCTCTCCTCGAGAACCCGAGCCGGGCTGAGCAACGACAATCCCTGGGTTCCGGCAGCGCTGATCATGACCGCTTCTACAACTGGCTCATAAACCGGTTCTTCTGCCCCACGACGTCCTCCGCAATGCCATGTGCTCAGGCGCTTCTCGATCACGGCAATCTATCACGGTCACAGGTAGAGGTGGAGCAACTGGTGACTCATAACGAGCGGGAGCGGCTTTACTGAATTGTGAATAATCTCTTTGTTGGCGCATACATGTCCAGGGCTTGCAGCCGGTTAGTCTGGCTGGAGCTTGGCGGCAGAAGCAACTGTTCGATAGGCGCTGCCGCACGGGCGTTCTTATTTAGTTGGAGAGAGGGAAAGTACTCATGGCAAGCGCGAGCGCTGCAGCGGCAGCGATAGAAGAGCCTTCGGTCTTCGACAGCGCGCTGCGTTTGATAGCGCAATGCTTCGAAGCCGGAGGCGTGGCCGTAATGGTTTTTGGTTGCTGCAACGTGTACGCTAATGGGGGTAAAGCGGACATAGGCCGGGCGTCGCCGACGTCCTAAACTGACGACGCCTGCGCACGTTGTTGGCGCCATATGCCCCAACGCCCACTTGCCGCAGCCGCGCGGGATGTTGCAATGGACCGTCGGATTATCGGCTCGCCAGAACAGCCGTGTTAGTTTAGGCAAACTAACATGGCGTGGGAACCCTTTCAGATCTGCGAGCGTGAATTCTCCAAGGACAACGCGAAGCCATCCTTCGGGCTGGCCAACATCCGGGCGCATGTTCCCGACATCGAGGCCAACCAGGGGCGGATCCTGGAAGCGTTGCGCGTCTTTAAGGAGAAGCGGGTAAACGTCGCTGTCTTCCCTGAGTTCTGCCTTTCCGGTTACTTCTGGGAGGACGAGAAGGAATGCTGGCCCTACATGGAGCACGCTGCATTCGATCACCAGTCGGACTGGATTGAGAACCAGGTTAGGCAGCTGCTGGACGACACGCTGCGCGGCATCATTCTCAACGGTATCCGCAAAGGTCCGGGTCGAAAGTTCTTGAACTCGACCTTCATCATTAGCCGGAAACACGATCACTGGAATTTTGGCGAGGCCTACGACAAGACCTTCCTGCCGGGGATCGAGAAAACCTATACGGAAACCGGCCGGGACGATCGCCTCGTGGTTGACACGGAGGTGGGCCGGTTCGGCTTCACCACCTGTTACGACGTCCTGTTCAGCCAGTTGATCACCGAGTACGCGGTGGTCGACGAGGTGGACGCCATCGTTCAACTCGCTTCCTGGCGGGCCATGGCAAGGCGCGACTATCCGGGAATGAACGTAAAAACGGACGCCTACTACGGGGTTTTGTGGGACTTGACGATGGCAGCCACGGCGGCGTCGCATCAGATCTGGGTCATTGCGTGCAATGCCGTCGGGCGTCACCCGATTAGCGGCGCTAGGTTCTGGGGTGGCTCGGGAATCTGGGCGCCATCCGGTTTGTGCATGGTGCAGGCGTCCCGCATCCACGAGGAACTGCTCATCGTTCACAACGTGGATATTCGATTGCATCGCGAGTTTGAGCGCGACGAGTTCAATTACTCGATGGATTTCAGGGAAATCTATCGCAAGGTGGAAGGACAACGAACGTTCACCCGTGTCGACATCTGACCTGGCAGTCTAGGGTGCCGCCCTTCGTATGGATGCATTGCGGCGAACAGCCTGCTCGAATGTATCCGGTGTGGCAACTTGCCCGAGGAGAGGGCCGAAGTGTCGCAATCAAACGCGGAGATGCGGCCCTATGTTAAGGGCAGCCACCTCTCCGGGTTCCCTCGCGGAGAAGCACCCTTTCCCCCAGGGGCGCGTGGCAGTTGATGGGCGTTAGGTCTTTCCCCCGGACCAGCGCCCTTTTTCACTTCAATCGCCCTCATCGCTGATCATGCCAATGTCTGCTTTGGGTCAAAAGCAGATGGGGTGGATGGCTCCTGCTCCACCGGCGTCGATGCGCCATAATGCAGTTGTCATAAGACTGCTAACGAGAGGAGCCACCCCCATGCAAGTTACCACAGTCGGTCTGGATCT
>JAAERO010000231.1 GCA_024230315.1 Hyphomicrobium sp. | reverse complement strand
CCAATTGCGTCCAAGGCGTTGCAAGACGGCCTGAGGGCAACGCAAAGGCCGCCGCGAAGGCGGCAGACCAGCATCGCAACCGCGCCTGACGCCGCGCCGCCGGCACCCACAAAGCCAAAGGCGCCATTGTTCGAGGTGCCCGTTATTCTAAAAAAGAGAACCCTGTCCGCTACTTCCTCCACCACGACGCACCCGTGTTGGCCGCGTCGGCGCCGGCTGCGATGTTCGCGATGCCGGTGCTGGCGGCTTCTTCCTATCACCCAGATCGACCTCACGCGTCTCGACGCGCGCGCGCCCATCGGCAAATTCCAGCTCTAGACGATCACCGGCGTGCAGCTCGGCAGCCTTGCGCACTGTATGGCCGTCCTTGTCGCGAACAACCGCAAACCCGCGGTGCAGCACGCTCTGATAGCTTAAAGAGCCGAGCAACTTAGCGTACGCATCGAGTTGGCGGCGCCCTGCCAAGATGCGATTGCGCAAGGCTTGTATGGACCGCGCCTCCAAGGTGCTGAGCCGTTCGCCGCCATACGCAATGCGCTGTCGCACCGCCTCTGGTTGCATACGGCCTGCCACCCGCTCGAACCGGGTCCGCCGGGCGGCAGCGCTACGCGACAAGGCGTCAACGTTTCTGCGGCCGAACGTATCGAGACGGTCGCGCGCACGGCCAAGCCGCACGCTGAGCAGACGCGGATGCAAGCGCGAGCTGATGCGCACATGGCGCATGTGATGCGCCCGCGTGTTGGCGAGCAAAGCCCGGCCTAATCGTTTCTCCAACGCGTCGAAGCGCTGGCGTGGCAGCGCGACCAAATCCTCCAAACGCGGCAGGCCGCGCGCAGCTGCCTTGAGATGAGTGCGCGCGCTTTCCAGGACGCGGCGCGCAGCCGTCGCAAGCCTCAGTCCGAGCTTTGCGGTGTCTTGAGCCAGATCCGCATGCTTGGGCACGGCCCATTCGGCAGCCTTTGTGGGTGTAGGCGCGCGCGCGTCAGAAACAAGATCGATAAGCGTCCAGTCCGTCTCGTGGCCGACGGCCGAGATCAGCGGGATGGCGCTTTCGGCAACGGCGCGCACGACGACCTCCTCGTTGAAGCCCCACAGATCTTCAAGGCTACCGCCACCGCGCGCAACGATGAGGACATCTGGGCGCGCAATGGCACCTCCAGGTGTTATGGCATTAAATCCGCGGATGGCTGCGGCCACCTCGGCTGCGCACGTCTCGCCCTGCACCCGCACTGGCCAAATAAGGACGCGCGTTGGAAAGCGCTCGTTGAAGCCGTGCAGCATATCGCGAATGACCGCGCCCGTCAGCGACGTAATGATACCGACGACGCCTGGCAGGAACGGCCGTGGCCTTTTGCGCTCCTCGTCGAACAGACCTTCGGCGGCAAGTTTCTTTTTACGCTCCTCTAAAAGCGCCATAAGCGCGCCAATACCAGCGGGCTCCAAACTCTCGATCACGATCTGATACTTGGAGGAACCGGGATAGGTGGTGATGCGCCCCTGGGCGACAACCTCCATGCCTTCTTCCGGCTTTACCTTGAGCCGCTGAAAGACACCCTTCCAGATGACCGTCTCGATCTTGGCCTTGTCGTCTTTCAAGGCGAAATAACAGTGCCCAGAGGCGTGTGGGCCGCGATAGCCCGACACCTCGCCGCGCAAGCGCACGTAGCCGAAACCTTGCTCCAGAGCGCGCTTGATCGCACCCGAAAGCTCCGAGACACTGTATTCGGCCACGTTGGCGCCGAGCTGCGTCTGTGAGGCACGTTGGTTCACGGCTGGTCGCCCGTTTGTTGCTTGCCAATTCGATGATACATCAGACCGTCATCTGCCTGTTCGCGTCGCGACGCAATTCCTCAAGGTATTGAGAGTTCTAAAACAATGAACGTCCTGCTCATCGGTTCCGGCGGACGCGAGCATGCGCTTGCTTGGGTAATCAGCGCGAGCCCACTCCTATCGAAACTCTACTGCGCGCCGGGTAACGGCGGAATTTCAGAACTTGCCGAATGTATACCCCTCCCGGTCGCCGATCATGAGGCCGTGATCCGATTCTGCAAGGAGAACAACGTCGACTTTGTGATCATCGGCCCTGAGGTCCCCCTTGTGGCTGGGATTGTGGATGATTTGAGCACGGCCGGCATCAAGTGCTTCGGGCCCACGAAAGCGGCCGCGCAACTGGAAGGCTCCAAGGCCTTCACTAAGGGGCTCTGCCACGCGTTCAATATTCCCACTGGCACGTATGGGCATTTCACCGATCCGGACGCCGCAAAGGCGTATCTCGCGGGCCAACCGTTGCCGATCGTCATCAAAGCCGATGGGCTTGCGGCGGGCAAGGGCGTCGTCATTGCCGAGACGCGGCCCGACGCCGAGGCGGCAGTCGATGCCTGCTTCTCAGGTGCCTTCGGCAAGGCCGGCGAGGAGGTCGTGGTTGAGGAATTCTTGCCTGGTGAGGAAGCAAGCGTTTTCGCCCTGGTCGATGGCACGACCGCACTGGTGCTCGCCGCGGCCCAGGACCACAAGCGCGTCGGCGACGGCGATACCGGGCCGAACACCGGCGGCATGGGCGCTTATTCGCCGGCACCGGTCATGACGGCGGAGATGGTCCAGCGCACCATGGACGAAATCATCCGCCCCACCGTCGCGGCGATGGCAAAGCGTGGCTCGCCATTTAAAGGCGTGCTCTACGCCGGGCTCATGATCAAGGACAATGAACCGAAGCTGATCGAGTACAACGTCCGCTTCGGCGATCCCGAGATGCAAGTTCTGGTGATGCGGCTCAAGTCCGACCTGCTGGAGGCCCTACTCGCCACCGCAGATGGCAAACTCGAGATATTCGATCTGCAGTGGCACAATGATGCAGCGCTAACCGTCGTCATGGCCGCTAATGGTTATCCTGGAACGCCGCAAAAGGGAACACAGATCAAGGGGCTGGCGGAGGCCGCACAAGACGCCAACGTTGAGATCTTCCACGCCGGAACCAAGCGCGATGGGGACCGCCTGCTCGCCAATGGCGGTCGCGTCCTCAACGTCACCGCGCGCGGCAAAACGGTAGCCGAAGCCCAGGCGCGCGCCTATGCGGCCATCGCCAAGATAGATTGGCCGGGAGGTTTTTGTCGCAAGGACATTGGTTGGCGCGCAATTGCCCGCGAAAAGACAGTTTAATATCAGATGCTAAAGTGCCGGAGCGCCACCGCCAGCAGCGTCATTTGATGGGCTTAAGCGCCGCATGATCAAGAAAACGGTCTCCCCCATTCCAGCACCTGAAAAGCCAAAGCTACCGGTTCGTCAGCCGACAATTGGCCTCGCGCTCGGTGGGGGCGGTGCGCGCGGCCTTGCGCACATTCTGGTGCTTGAAGCATTCGACGAGATGGGATTGCGTCCCAAAATCATCGCAGGCGTTTCGATTGGCGCAGTCTTCGGCGCGGCTTATGCCTCGGGACTTTCGGGGAAAGAGATCCGGGCACACGCCTCAGAGATTCTCAAGAAGCGTTTCGACCTGGTGCGCGATCTCTTTTCCGCGCGCGCCAAAGTGGAAAGGCGACTCTGGAGCCCGCTCTCCATAGGATCTGCCTTTCTCGCGCCCGCCAAGCTGCTCGACGTCATATTGCCAACACGCATTGCACGCGACTTCGCGCACCTCGACATCCCACTGAAAATTGTCGCCTCTGACTTTTATGTCCAGGAGCCCGAAATCTTCTCGGCAGGTCCGCTACGTCAGGCGATTGCCGCGAGCATTGCCTTGCCCGTCCTCTTCGAGCCGGTGATTGTGGAAGGCCGTGTCCTTATCGATGGCGGCCTTGTCAACCCGCTGCCCTTCGATATCATTGCAGGCGAAGCGGACGTGACCGTCGCTATCGACGTCAGCGGCTCACCCTTGCCGCGCGCTGGCCGCCAGAAGCCCAAGGCGTGGGAAGCGCTATTTGCAAGCTCGTTTATTTTCGAGCGTACGATCATCAAGGAGAAGCTGCGCTCCCGCCAGCCGGACGTTTATATCGACGCCGGGACGAGCCGCTATCAGATCCTCGACTTCCTCAAGATCGATGAAATCTTGGCTGCGGCCACGCCAGCCAAGGAACGCTTCAAGGCACAGCTCGCCCGCGTCCTTGAGGCAGAGACGCTGGAAACCCTCGAAGCGATAGACCCCCCACCCCCGACAAACGACCCTCACCCGCTCAAGCGTCTTGCGCGCCCGCGCCTTCTGAGGCGGCGACGCTCACGCAAATCCTAGAGCAAGATTCACGTTTCACTTGGAACGACTCAAGCGGTTCCAACCCGCATTCCCCAGGTAGACGCCGGATATCTGCTGCGCTAGTGGCGTAATTCCGTTATGGTTCAGTCGTTTGGGGCTATGATTTGGGGGCAGTCTTGTCACACCTTGCGGGTGAAAGCGAAAACAGTCGTCTCGACCTT
>JAAERO010000230.1 GCA_024230315.1 Hyphomicrobium sp. | reverse complement strand
GCCGAGGTCGCCGTCTCCGGCAAACTCTTTGGCCAAATCCTCAAAGCGATCGCCCGGCTTCGATGTCAACCCGTGCCCACATAGCCGCGCGCACCGCAACAACGCTCAAACACCACAACCGAAGTACGTCTTGCGACATGAAAACACGCAACGAAAAGATCAAAGAGCCACCGCCATTGGCCAGATCTCCACCAACAAGCGAAGCTCGGCTCAACGTGACGTGTTGGCCGAGGAAATTGGGCGCACTGAACGAAAATGAAGGACTACTTCGGGAATGTCGGTCAAGGTTCTCTTGGAGATCATCTCGGGTTCACGGGAGTTGATCAGAGGTTCCCAAACAACCTCTGGCAAACCCGAGGCGATTCACTCGTGCCAAATTCAGGTCGTCCTCTGTATTAGAATCCCTGGGACAGACTAACACGTCGTGCATTTCGGCCAAAAACCCAACTCCACAGAGTATCCCATGGCCCCTCTGGTCTCCTTAGCCCGCATTCCCCAGGTAGACGCCGGATATCTGCTGCGCTAGTGGCGTAATTCCGTTATGATTCAGTCGTTTGGGGCTATGATTTGGGGGCAGTCTTGTCACACCTTGCGGGTGAAAGCGAAAACAGTCGTCTCGACCT
>JAAERO010000229.1 GCA_024230315.1 Hyphomicrobium sp. | reverse complement strand
ATCGGGCTGCAGAATCTCGTCTATAACATGCGCCGTATGGTGAGCCTGGAACGAATGGCGGCTACCTGACGCCCCAATTGCGTCCAAGGCGTTGCAAGACGGCCTGAGGGCAACGCAAAGGCCGCCGCGAAGGCGGACCAGCATCGCAACCGCGCCTGACGCCCGCCGCCGGCACCCACAAAGCCAAAAGCGCCATTGTTCGAGGGGCCCTTAACCGAAGTCAAGCAAAGTGCTGCTGACTGCCGGCACCATAGCACATGTTGACGACAGCATCCTTCCGGATTGATGCTCTGCTTCAGGTGGAACAGGCGCTGGCCCACGAGCACCAGAATCTCATTTAGAAGCTGGTATCGCTTCTTGGGGGAGGCCAGTGAAGGAGGAGGTTTTCACTCTCCGCGCGTTGCGGGGCTCACGAAGCGTGCGAATGTCGACCCTAACGGAGAAGCGCCACTGCAATGATCACATCTGCCCAACAAATCCGCTCTTATCGGGGACCGGACCTGCTGAGCTACGGGTTTCGGCCCTTCTTTCTCGGGGGCGCGATTTGGGGCGTTGCGGCAATTGGTCTGTGGCTGCCGATGCTGGCCGGCTCCCTAACGCTGCCGACGGCATTCAGTCCGTTGGAATGGCATGTCCACGAGCTACTCTATGGGTTTCTGCCGGCCGTAGCGGCAGGCTTCCTGCTAACGGCGGTGCCAAACTGGACGGGACGTCTTCCCGTGGCGGGACGGCCGCTGTTGATCCTTTTCCTCATCTGGATCAGTGGGCGTGTCGCCATATTGACCTCAGCGCTGACGGCGTGGTGGTTCGCGGCTGTTGTTGATCTTGCATTCCTTGCCGCAATGATCGTCGTGATCAGTCGCGAGCTCATCGCCGGGCGCAATGTGAAAAATCTGCGTGTTCTTCTGCTCGTTGGCGTTCTGTTCGCGGGAAACGCGGTCTTCCAGGTCGAGGCGGCTTTGGGCGTCGGAGAAGGCTATGGAACGCGAACAGGCATCGCCGCGGCCGTGCTGCTTATCACGCTCATCGGTGGCCGGATCATTCCAAGCTTCACACGCAATTGGTTGACGAAACGCGCGCCGGGCCGTTTGCCAGTTTCCTTTGGTGGGTTCGACGTGTTCGCGATTCTTGTCGGCGCAATCGCACTGGCGAGCTGGGTTGCGGCGCCGGACTCGACTGGGACTGCGGCTCTGTTGGTGATTGCAGGGGTTGTCCACACGATTCGGCTTGCGCGCTGGGCCGGCGAACGCACGGTGCCGGAATTGCTGCTCCTTGTGCTGCACGTGGGTTACGCGTTCGTGCCGGTAGGCTTCTTTCTTGACGCGCTTGCAATTGCTGCGCCTCACATCGTGTCTGCGAGCGGAGCGCTTCATGCCTGGACGGTTGGGGCCGTTGGCCTGATGACGCTCGGTGTGATGACGCGGGCAAGCCTGGGGCACACCGGGCGCGTGCTGGCGGCAACGTGGCCCATCGCGCTGATCTATGCAGCGGTGCTGACAGCGGCGATCGCTAGGATCGTTGCTGCATTCGAGATCGCGCGCACGCCAATGCTACAGACTTCGGCTGCGGCTTGGGTTATCGCATTTGGGGGCTTTGTGGTGGTCTACTGGCCCGTGCTGACGGGGCCGCGGAAATTGCACGCTTGAGGCGCGTCAGATGAATTCAAACCAGCTTCGCGACGCCGTCAGACTGCGATTGGGATATGTCCCATCGCCTTCCGTTTTGCCGCACTTAATTTTGACCTCGATCAAGCAGCGCACGGCCAAGGCTGCCTATGGTGGGCTAGATGACATCTGAGATCGTGAAACGATATTCGGCTCCCGTTCCCCGTTACACGAGCTATCCTACGGCTCCGCATTTCTCCGACGCTGTCGGACACAAGGAATACGCGGCATGGTTGACTGCGTTGACGGAACGCGCGCGCCTTTCTCTCTACCTGCACATTCCCTTCTGCGACGCGATGTGTTGGTACTGCGGATGCAGCACCAAGGCCGTGCGTCGCTATGAGCCCGTCGCGAACTATCTGCAAACGCTGATGGCCGAGATTGCCGGTGTCTCGAGCCGCGTGCCGCGTACGCACCGGGTCACACACATCCACTGGGGTGGCGGCTCTCCAAACGTGCTGAGCTCGAAGCACATCTCGGACCTCGCAGAGGGGATGCGCACCCATTTCAACGTGGGCGATGACGCCGAATTCGCTATCGAGGTCGATCCGCGAGGTCTCTCGGGCGATCGCATTGCCGCCTTCGCTCAAGCGAGTGTGACGCGCGTCTCGATCGGCGTGCAAGACTTTGATCCGAAGGTTCAAGCAGCGATCAATCGCCTGCAATCCTTCGAAACGACCAAACGTGTTGTCGAGATGTTCCGTGAGCAGGGCATCGCCGCGATCAACATTGATCTCGTCTACGGCTTGCCGCATCAGACGCGTGACAGCGTTACGAGGACAATCAAGCAAGTCTTGGCGCTGGAGCCCAATCGCATCGCGACCTTCGGCTATGCGCATCTTCCCTCCCGCCTAAAGCACCAGAGAGTCATCGACCAGTCGACGCTTCCCGATGTCGTGGAGCGCTTCGCCCAATCGAACCGCTTAGTGGACATGCTGGCCGCCGCGGGGTACGTGCGCATCGGGCTCGATCATTTCGCCCGCGCAGACGACCCTCTCTCCACTGGGCCGGTAAGGCGTAACTTCCAGGGCTACACGAGCGATGCTGCCGATGCACTAATCGGGCTCGGTGCTTCGGCAATTGGGCGCCTGCCAGAAGGATACGCGCAAAACTCCGTGCCGGTTGCCGACTATGAGCGACGCATCAACGAGCATGGGCTTGCAACGGCGCGCGGCGTCGCGCTGACGCCGGATGACCGCATGCGTGCTTTCGTGATCGAACGCCTTATGTGCGATCTGCTTCTTCCTGCGACCGAACTGCGCCGCCGCTACGGTCAGTCCGCCGCACTTATCCTTGAGGAAGCGGCAGCGCTGATTGAGGCGGACCAGGACCGCCTCGTCGAGCGCGACGGTGACGGTTTCCGTATCACGCCGCGCGGCCGGCCTTTTGTCCGCACCATTGCGGCTTGCTTCGATACCTACCTGGGCGCCGAGCAGGCGCGGCATTCGTTGGGTGTCTAGGCGTCAGCGTGTCCAAAAATGTTGGCAATCGAAGATTGAAGCAGAGAAGTTCACGTTCCGCCGTTAGGGCGAGATACAACGTATTCAAAGACGTTGACTCTCGCTCCGCGAATATCGACCCGGCGCTAGTCTGAAGCCATAAAGCCTGCTGCTTGATGAGCACCGTCGCAAAATGGCTTACTCTTGGAATGTCCGCACCGGCCAAGCGCCGCGTGCCAACCCAACGAACGATGACGCCAGATAACGAAATTGCGCGACAGCAGCCCGGCGCCGTCTATGGCCCCGGGCGAACCGTCCCCCCCCAATAACGCACACTTCATCGGATTTTGGGCAGCGTTTCATACGTGTGGTACGGCGGCGGTGAGGGAAGCAACCACTCAAGCGTGGTCGCGCCTTCACCCCAGGGGTTGGCTGGAGCTTGCCTCTTGAGCAGGAAGGCGAGAAGCATGGCGTAGAAGAAAACGAACGTTGCGACCACCGAGATGTAGGAGCCGTACGAAGACACCTGGTTCCACAAGGTGTACGCATCCGGATAGTCGGCGTACCGGCGCGGCATCCCCGCGAGGCCGAGGAAGTGTTGCGGAAAGAACGTTACGTTGACGCCGATGAATAGCAGCCAGAAGTGCAGCTTTCCGAGCCGCTCGGAATACATCCGTCCCGTCATTTTCGGGAACCAATAATACCATCCGGCAAACAGCGTGAAGAGCGCGCCGACCGACATTGTGTAATGGAAGTGGGCGACGATGTAGTAGGTGTCATGCAGCGCTCGATCGACGCCGGCGTTTGAGATCATCACGCCTGTGACGCCGCCGACCGTGAACAGGAACACAAAGCCGAGCGCGAACAGCAACGGCGTCGTGAAGCGAATCGAGCCTCCCCACATCGTCGCTATCCACGAGAAGATCTTGATGCCTGTGGGCACAGCGATCACCATCGTGGCGAGCTGAAAATAGGCCTGGGTCCTCATCGAGATCCCAGCCGCGTACATGTGGTGGGCCCAAACGATGAAGCCGACGAAGCCGATTGCCACCATCGCGTAAACCATCCCGAGATATCCGAAAATGGGCTTCTTTGAGAATGTGGCAATGATCTGGCTCACAATGCCAAAACCCGGGAGGATGATGATGTAAACCTCAGGGTGACCGAAGAACCAGAACAGGTGTTGGAAGAGAAGCGGGTCGCCGCCGCCCGCCGCAGTGAAGAACGTTGTTCCGAAATTGCGGTCCGTCAGCAACATTGTGACGGCGCCTGCAAGAACAGGCAGTGACAACAGCAGCAGGAATGCCGTGATGAGGATCGACCATACGAACAAAGGCATCTTGTGCAGGGTCATGCCTGGCGCCCGCATGTTGAAGATCGTCGTAATGAAGTTAATCGAGGAGAGGATCGATGACGCTCCGGCGAGATGCAGCGACAGAATCGCGAAGTCGACCGCTGGTCCTGGATGGCCGGAGGTGGAAAGCGGCGGGTAGGCCGTCCAGCCAATGCCTGCCCCGTTCAATCCTGAGGGCCCTTCGACAAACAGAGAGATCACGAGCAGAGTGAGCGCGGAGGGGAGCAGCCAGAATGAGATATTGTTCAGGCGGGGGAATGCCATGTCCGGTGCGCCGATCATCAGCGGCACGAACCAATTGCCGAAGCCGCCAAATAGCGACGGCATGATCATGAAAAAGACCATGATCAGACCGTGCCCCGTGGTGAATACATTGAAGGCATGTGCGTTGGAGAAAATCTGCATGCCGGGCTCTTGAAGCTCCGCCCGCATGGCAATTGACATGAATCCGCCAACCAACCCGCCTACGAGTGCGAAGATCAGGTAGAGCGTGCCGATGTCCTTGTGATTGGTTGAAAAGAGCCACCGCTTGATCCCACTTGGATGATCGTGTCCGGCCTCGACAGCAGTTGCCATGTCTGCCCTCCCTCTTGGACTTGAATTCGCGTCCCGCAAGATCACCGCACGCCAAGGACAACATCCACTGGCCCAGGGCGTCTTGGCTACGCATTCTTCCGCGGACGGCGCCATGATCCATTTGATCTAGATCAAGGTGCTCGGCGTCGAATTGACGCCCCCAAGACGTTTGAGCCCGCATTCCCCAGGTAGACGCCGGATATCTGCTGCGCTAGTGGCGTAATTCCGTTATGATTCAGTCGTTTGGGGCTATGATTTGGGGGCAGTCTTGTCACACCTTGCGGGTGAAAGCGAAAACAGTCGTCTCGACCTT
>JAAERO010000228.1 GCA_024230315.1 Hyphomicrobium sp. | reverse complement strand
CAAAGACAAGACAACAGCCATCAATCAGCTCTGGCAGACCGACTTTACGTATCTGAAGGTCAACGGCTGGGGATGGTTTTACCTGTCAACGGTGCTCGACGACTTCTCACGCTATATCGTGGCGTGGAAGCTGTGCACGACCATGGCCGCCTCTGACGTCACTGAGACTTTGGAAGTGGCGCTTGAGGCTTCCGGGCTCGACCAAGTCAAGGTGCATGATAGGGAATCAATGCAGGTAGGGCGTGGGCGCAGCAAAGCAACCGTCATGTGGGAATGGAGGAGTGTCCTGCACCGCAAAGCGATACCAGCGGCTAAGTTAGAATTCGGCGTGATCTCCCGCCTAGCCTTCAATGTCCGCTATTCGAGGTAAAGCAGACATACCGGCGTATGCTCCGATGTCCGCTTTTGACCCAAAGCGGACATTGCCGGAGTCGGCTCTATACATAGGCGATCTGTTCAGTTGGAGCCAACCGGGAGCAATCAATTCAACGACACACTGGCCCAGAGCTGGCCGCGGTAGGCCTTTGAAGTCACCGCCTGCAATGCCGTCGTAGCTTCCCCTTGCTCTAATTAAGGACAGCCCGCCATGCATCGTGACCACAGTTGAACTAACACTCCAACTAGACCACCGATTGGAGGGCAAGGAATGGATTCGCGTTTCCTCTGAAAGGAATCGTGGCGCGCTCGGCCCGCAACGCTCTGCATCATCCGAATATTGCATGGCCAGAAAACAGTACCATGATCTCGTCCCGAAAGACCTTCTCGACAATGTTTCGCTTCACCTTGAGCGTGGGCGTTATGAGCCCGGCGTCGACCGTCCATGGCTGGAGCGTCAGATGAACAGCGCGCACCTGCGCATGCTTAGGGTAGTCTTTCAAACGATCGGCAACGCGCGCCAGCATGTCCTCGACGGCTGCACGGGAATTGGGAGCGTTTGGATCGACGCCAATCTCCTGAGCGTGAGCCCGCCACTTTTTTGCATTGAGCATGCAAACGGCAACGATGAACGGCTTGCATGCCCCAACAATCAAAGCCTGATCGACGAGGTCGTCGCGCCGGATCTCAGACTCGACCAGACTAGCGTTGACCTTCTCACCTGTGGCGAGCACTAGGACTTCTTTCATACGGCCCAGAATGAAGAGGCAGCCACCCTTGATCTCTGCAATGTCGCCTGTGTGGAGCCACCCTTCGGCATCGATCGTCTTTTGTGTCTGCGGTTTGTCTTTCCAGTAGCCGCTCATCACAGCGGGCGAACGCACCAAAAGCTCACCGTCCTTGGAGACAGTAATCTCAATGCCTTCGAGAGGGCGCCCGACTGAGGGAGGGTGATTGTCTTCAATCGAATTTGCGGCGACAACCGGGGCAGCTTCTGTCAAGCCGTAGCCCGCAACGATAGGTACGCCCATGGCGATGAGGAATTCTGCCACCTCCTCCGGCATGGGCGCGCCGCCGGTGACGGCGACCCTAAGTCTGCCCCCGAAAGTATCGACGATCGGCCGGGCCACGAGCTTTTCCAAAAGAGGCCAAGTGAGACGCGCAATAGGATCGGGCGTAGGGCCTCGGCCCTGGTTCGCCTCAAAGCGCTGCCAACCGACCCTCCGCGTTAGTCTCAAGAGCAGGCCCTTCAGTGGGTTGCGGGCAACCGTGGCGTAGATTGCATCATAGGCTCGCTCGTAAATGCGCGGCACCGAGAGAAGTACGGTAGGACGAATTGTTTTCAGATCTTCGGGAAGGTGCTCGATCGATCGCGCATAGGCGACGGTGGATCCGCCAATCATCGGAAGGTAGTAGCCCACGGTGCGCTCGAACGCATGGGCAAGCGGTAGAAACGACAGAAAGGTATCGTCGGTGCGGGGCGCAGTGAATCTCGTAACGCCCTCAGCGTTCCACAGCAGTGCGAAGTGCGTGAGCATGGCCCCCTTCGGCCGACCGGTTGCGCCCGATGTATAGATGATCGTCGCCAGCGAATGGCTCGAACATTCCCGCTTGAAGGGTGAGGCTGCTGTGGCAGCAATAATGTCGCTGAGACTCTTTTCGCCATGCACTGGCTTGCCGCCATAGTGCAGTCCATTCCACTCGCGCACCCATACAGAAGAAAGCAGCGGAAACTCGTTCCGACGCTGCGCCAGCTCATACCAGCGCTGCTGCGTGTCTAACAGCGCCAGCCGCGCATCACAGTGCGCCAGGATGCGGGTGATATTCGTCAAACTGTCGTCTGCATAGAGCGGCACCACAACGAGCCCTAGGCCGAGCGCGGCCATGTCGAAATTGACCCAGTCGGTGCAATTGGGCAGGAGCACTGCAACCCGGTCGCCCGTCTTTAAGTCTTCGCGCACAAGCGCCTGCTGGAAACGGGCGGCACGCATTTCGATGCCCGCCCACGTGTGGTCCGTCCAACCGTTCGCACGGTGGTCGTATTCGCGATAGGCAACGCTCAAGGGCGTGCGCTGAACGCGCTCGTGGAGCAGTCCGGGAAGGGTGTCGGCGCACTCTGCACTGATGAGTTCATCAAGCATGCCGGAAGGGGGGCGTTCCATGAAGGGAGTCTCTAGCCATCCGCTCGTTGAAGCGAGGAAAGAATGCCGCCATTGCGTTATGTGTCCGTCGTCAGATTTTTTGAGACAGATGGCGTCCTGATTTAAGCCCGCATTCCCCAGGTAGACGCCGGATATCTGCTGCGCTAGTGGCGTAATTCCGTTATGATTCAGTCGTTTGGGGCTATGATTTGGGGGCAGTCTTGTCACACCTTGCGGGTGAAAGCGAAAACAGTCGTCTCGACCTT